>PUNW01000137.1 GCA_003552665.1 Spirochaetaceae bacterium
CACCAGGCAGGCGACGAGATTGCGCCGATCGGTTATGCCGGTGCGCCGAATGTGTATCTCAGCCTGCGCGAGCTCCAGCTGGAGCTCGACTGGGCTGTTCTGAATCCGTGGGATACCGGGCTGGACACCCTGTTCGACGGGGAGAAGCGCATCTACGTTCCGGCTGCCGCAGATTTGCGCCGCGCCGATGCGAAACGAATATACGGCGAGCGCGCCGACATCTGGGTGAGCGGCTACCTGCCCCGCACCGCACGAACGGGCTCACGCCTGGTCTGTCACGAACGCGGACAGAGTTACGCGCTGCCGTTGATCTTTCTGACCCCCGATTGGAAAACCGAGATTGTAGCTCGGCGCAAAGACCCGGGCAGCGAGCTGCTGAAGCAGCTGAGACGGCTGTTGCGCCGCCAGTCGTATGCGGTGAATATGGTGGTCATAGAAAGCGACGAGCAGTTGGAGATGCTGCGATCGTTCCTAACGCTGATTGATTCTGCGAGTCCTCGCAAACGCCCCGGCGAAATTGTACCGCTACGAACCGCTCTCGAGTACCGGGTGGCCGAAACCGGGCCCCAGTATCGCATCGGGATGCCGCCGTCCGACCCTGATCAGCCGGCGCGGGTTCTGGCCGCCGCTGAACGTCGTGCGGCCGCCGCCGAGGAGGAGGAATACACGCGCACGGTTCTCCGCCTGTTAGGCGGCTACGGACCGGTGCCGAGCTCCGGGGCCCACCGCCATTCGGCTCGTGATACTACCCTCTCGGTGATTGCGAGCATGCTCGGGCACGCGGCAATCAGCGAGGGTGAATGCACAGCCGAGTTCGAAAATGGACGGCTGTCGGCATTTAGTTACCGCGGGGAGAATCTTCTCGCCCCCGGCGCTATTGAGCTCAAGCTCAGCATTGACGGTCGCCTGCATGAGCTGGAAACCGAGAGCGCGGTTTCGTTCGAAATCGGCAGCGCGCGCGGTCTGCGAACCACCCTGTCACTGGGCCACTCGAGTATGGGGACCGAGCCGTTGCGCGCCTGGGTCGACTACTTCTTCATCGAGGCTTCACCGCATCTGGTGCTCGAGCTGGGGTTCGATTGGCCGCGTCTCACCGGCCCCGGCTCGCTCTCGCTCAACGGATCGCGGCTGCTGACGGTGCCGCTCGCCCGGCTGGGCACCGACGACGCACTCGGGGTCACCGCCTACTATCCCGACGGCAGTGGATATCGGCTTACCCTTCACGGCGGTGACGAGCTCGGTACCGACAGCCTGTGCGGCTGGAGCTTCCTGTTCCGCCACGGAGGAAAGAATCTGGGGGTTACTTTCCTGGATCCGGTCTGTAAGCCGATTCTCTGCTGCCCGTTGGAGGTCAGCTCGGAGGGCCGCGAGACCCGTGTGGCGCTCACTCTCGGGCCGAGTTACGATGAGCTCGACCCGCGCTTGCTCAGCAGCACCCGCGAACGCCGCACGATCCTGCTCAGCCCATCCCCGATCGATGCAGCCGGAATCGAGCAGCTCTCCCGGACGCTGGGCCAACTGCTCACACGATGGGGCACCCTTCCCCATTCTGAGCTCTGACGGAACTGCCCCGCACCGTGTTGGTGTTATCTCCGGCGGGTAGCGCGAGTACGGGGCAGTTCTTACGGTCGGCCTGAGAGAATCTCGCCGCTGATATAGCGGTGCCGCTCGCCGGAACCACGCTCGAGCACCAATCGCCCATCCCCATCGGCCTCCACCACAGTGCCGCCGAGCACCTCACCCTCCGGGCTCCGAAAGCTCACTTCGCATCCGCGCATGTAGAGCCGTTCGTTCACGGCGGCGAGCATCGCCGGGCCGAAACGCTCCTCACGCTCAAGATGCGCGCGTAGGCGGGCGAGGATATCTCCGAGTAGCCTATAGCGGGCAACCGCGCCGCCCCGAGCTTCGCGCAGTGCAATCGCGCGCCTCTCGAGCTCCGGCGGGAACGCCCGCTGATTGCAGTTGATCCCCACCCCTGCGAGAATTGCGTTTTCACGGTGCTGGCAGAGCACACCTGCGAGCTTGCGGTCACGAAGGTAGACATCGTTCGGCCACTTCAGCCGCACCGGCTCGGCCGTCCAGGCCTCCACCACCTCGGCCACCGCCAGGCCCACCACCAGCGGGGTGAGGCCGAACCGCGGTGGGGGCGTACTCCGGGAGGCAAAGGTCTCGAGCCGCAGCAGCACGGTGAACAGGAGCGAGCTGCCCGGCTTCGCAGCCCAGCTGCGATCGGCACCGCGTCCCCGGCCCGCGCTCTGATACTCAGCGATCACGACCGTCCCGTGGGGGTCCCCGGCGGCCAGTCGCTCACGCGCCCGCTCCATCGTCGAGTCGGTTCGGAGGTGACGATGCATCGGACTTCGGCCGAACGGGTTACAGTGTCCCTCGGCGCATAGACTACTGAAGCGGACACTCACGACAGGCTCTCATATGTGACGCCGCCTGTTCCCGCGTCAAGCGCAAACCGCACTCGCTTCAACGGCTCCTCGACAGTGAAATGAGCCGCCCCGATCACAACCGTCACCCCCGGATGAACTCGGCCTTGTACCGTAATCTGCGCCTCACGATTGGCTGTCGCCTGCTCGGAAAACTCCCCGGCCTGAGCCGCGAGCCGCTCCAGAAGCCGGGCAGCATCTGCGCGGCGCCGCTCGCGCTTCGGAGTGGGAGATTGCGCTATGCGGCGGTCGAGCTCGTTCAACAGTTCGAGAAGCTGCTCGCGCCGCTCGATCAGCTTTTGCAGTTTCCGTTCGGCGATGAAATTGACGCCCGCAACTACTGTGGTCGGCATCTGCGCCTCGTTGCCGAGCTGATTGCAAAAAACCGAGCCGCCGGAACGAACCTCGCCGCCGATAATGCGCCCGCGTTTTCCGGTGCGCAACTCGCCGAGGCAGTAGACGCGCGATTTGAGGATGCCGCCTGAAATGCTCACCGAAGACTTAGATTCGACAACCGAGTTCTCGATGAACTTGGCGGCGACATCACCGAGCACGCGCACCAGCCCTCGACCGCGGCCGATGATTCCACCACGAGCCTTCAACATCCCTTTGCAGAACACCTCGAACGCATCCAGGGTGCCGTGACATTCGAGATCACCACCGGCCCACACCCGAAAGCGATCTTTGACCAGTCCGGTGATGACGACGTTCCCCGGGAAATTGATATGCCCCGTAGTGTAGTCCACATCGCCGGCGATCTCGAGCGTGTCTTCAACCCAGAACTGAGTCCCGTCGGTGATGAACCGACCGCTGCAGGCGGCGAACACTCGGCCGCCCTCGCTGACCGTGTTCTTACCCGGTTGCAGCTGAGGTGTCGCCTGGGTGTCTCGCAGTATGAGCTCACCGCGCACACTCTGCCCGTCGCGGCCCGGGATAAATCTCCGGATGAACGCAAGCTCCTCACCACGCTTCACCACGACAAAGGGTGAACGACTGCGGTAGTCGAGCTGCTCGCTGTCCTCGCCGTCCTCGCTGTCCTGATCTCCGTCCTCACCCGACCTTGCCAGCCGCGGCTGCAACACCAGCTGCTCCGGCTTATCCGGGATCGGCTCCTCTCCCCGGGCCACTATGCGGTTTTCAACCGTCCGTCCTTTATTGCACTCGTGCATCGCTTCTACGAGTGCGTCCCGATCCACCCCGGAACTCACTCCGGCACCGTCGAGAACGTGGTCCAAATACTGTTCGCTAAGCTGTCGGCCCCGCCTCCCGGCCGGTCGCATGGTGACCATCGCCTGCATCCCGTCGGCTGATACCGTCACCTCCGCCCGGGCATCGGTGCTCTTAGCACGCCGCGCGCGGTCGTACGAGTCGTCGCGATTATCCGACCGTTGGTTCTCCCGCGTAGTCATTACCGCCATTCGGAGAGCGCTATCCGGCGCCCTACCCCTCCCCTTGCTATCGCCTTCCCCGTATGGTCTATTATCGGCCAAACAGGCGCGCTCTTGCAAATCCGGCTCCCGTTGGTGCCCCGGGGTAGCCTACAGGCTTGATCAATTCGCCCTCCGCACGTAAGTTTATACGTGGATCGCGAATAACCATACACCCATCAGAGGCCCATCGTGAAAGAACGAGCCCAGCGGCTCAAAGCAGTCAAGAAGATAATCCGTGAGAACCTGGTGACCAGTCAGGAGGAGCTTCTGCGGTTTCTCCAGGAACACGGCTATAACATAACTCAGGCTACGTTGTCGCGCGACTTAAAGGTGCTCAAAGTCGCCAAGTTGTCGCGCGGTTCGGAAGGGTATTACTATGCCCTACCGAGCGAGGAGGAACGCAAGGAGTCTGAACGCAACTACGTGTACGACTTCACCCGCGGCTACGTCTCGATCAAGTTCTCGCACAACATCGGTGTGATTCGCACGCTGAACGGTCACGCCGACAGCGTGGCGATCGCCCTCGACAACCTGATCGACGACGTGGTACTCGGCACAATCGCCGGTGACGACACCGTGCTGGCGGTCCTCGATCAAAATGCAACCGCGGATGAGTTCATGAGCTCGCTCCGCAGATACGTTCCCGAGCTGGAGGAGTAGCGCGCATGAAGGCAGCAGTACTCGGCGCCACAGGATACGCCGGCGTGATCCTGCTTCGCATCCTGGCCCACCATCCGGAGGTCAGCGCTGTGCTCCCGGTGTCAGGCTCGGCGGCAGGCACGCCACTCGCGGAGCTCGATCCGGGGCTCCCTGCAGAGCTGCTCCGAAAGACAACGGCGGTCGGCAGCCGCTGTGTCGGGTACGACGAGGCTGCCGCCGGAAACCCGGAGGTGGTGTTCGCGGCGCTTCCCCCTCTGCGGTCAGCAGCGCACTGCGACCCCTTTTACGAGCAATCGGTGGTGATCGACCTTTCTGCGGATTTTCGTATCCCTGACGCGCAGATATTTGAACGCACCTACGGCGCGGCGCTTCCCCGCCCGGAGCGGGCTGCGGCGGCGGTATACGGCTTAAGCGAGCTCACGGCCAGGGAGATCAGGGAGAGCAACGTCATCGCAAACCCCGGTTGCTACCCGACTGCCACGCTACTCCCCCTCGTCCCGCCGGTGGCGGCCGGGTTGATCCGCGAAACGGTTGTGATCAACGCCATGTCCGGTATCTCCGGAGCCGGACGCAAGACCGAAACCAATCTGTTGTTCGTCGAGCGCGCCGAGAACGCCGGCGCCTACAAACCGGGACGTACACACCGGCATTGGGCCGAGATCGAGTACCAGTTGGCGCGCCTCGGAGCGCAGCTCCCCACCCTGTTCACGCCCCATCTCGTGCCGCTGAAGCAGGGCCTGGCGGTGACTACCGTCGCAGCGCTACAGCCGGGAGTCGACGAGCGGCGCATCCGCGACAGTCTGACGGACCGCTACCACTCCGCGCCGTTTGTGCGCCTGACCGGGGACCGCATTCCCGAAACCCGGCACGTGCGCGGTTCCAACCGCTGCGATATCGGCTGGCGAGTCGAAGGCGAACACCTTTACTTGTTCTCGGCGATCGATAACCTGTGGAAAGGAGCCGCGGGACAGGCGGTACAGAACATGAACATCCGTTTCGGATTGCCGGAGACTACCGGACTACCGGACGCCGGTGAGCTATGAGGAGATCGCTATGACCGCATCGGCGAACCACCATGCTGCAACGCCCGGACCACAATCCGGCTCGGGCGGTGACCGCGCTACCACCACACGCCCGGTGGTGGTGAAGATCGGCGGGCGCATCGCAGCCGACCGCTCGATGCTCGAACCGGTATTGTTGGGCATCGGCGAGCGTGCTTCGGTCTACGCCCCCACCATCCTGGTTCACGGCGGCGGCGACGAGGTGACGTCGTTCTCGCGACGGCTCGGTCTGGAACCGCGTTTTCAGGATGGAATCCGCATCACTACCGCCGAAGAGATGCCGCTTGTCGAGATGGTGCTCGGCGGCAGCGCGAACACGGCGCTTGTGCGCCGGCTGCAGTCTACCGGTGTTCCCAGCGTCGGGCTCACCGGCTGTGACGGCGCTTCCATACTCGCGCAGCCGGTTCAGGACCGTGAAGGGTCTCCCACCTGCACCGGCCGTGTGACCCGCGTAGCGCCGGCGCTGTTCACCCAGCTGTTGTCGGCCGGGTATGTCCCGGTGCTGGCATCGATCGCGATGGATTTCAGAGGTAGCGCATTGAACGTCAATGCCGACGAGATCGCGTTCGAGGTTGCCAAAGCGGTAGCAGCCGAGGCACTGGTGTTTATCGCCGACACCAAAGGCATCCTGAAGGACGGGGAGCCGATCGCGGCGATCACCGCCGACGAAGTTGAGAACGAGATCGCCTCCGGGGTGATTAAAGGCGGTATGATTGTCAAGGCACGCTCTGCGGTTGATGCGCTGGCAAGCGGTGTCGCCCGAATCGTTATCGGCAGCTGCAACACGGTTTCGGAGTTTGCCGGGCTGGTTACAGGAGAGATCGGAACGAGGATTGCCCATGAATGATTACAGCATCGACCACGCCGCGATCGCCCGCGGCGTACCGTATCCGAGGAACTACAACAGCGAGCTGCTGACATTCGCGCGCGGGAAAGGGGTGTATCTCTATGATACCGCCGGCCGCCGTTATCTCGACCTGGGTTCGGGAATCGCGGTCAACGCGCTCGGTTACGGCCGCCGGGATCTCGCCCGCACTGCAGCTCGGCAGATGCGACGCCTGATCCACGTTTCTAATCTGTTTGCCAACGAGCCGGCGCTCCGGGTTGGCGAGCGCCTGCTGAGGACTGCAGCCGGTGTTATGCGTGAACCGCCGGTGGCGGTTCACTTCGGCAACAGCGGCTCGGAAGCCAACGAGGCGGCGCTGAAGTACGCGCGGTTGTACGCGCTTCGCTCCCGAGGCGCCGGACACCACAAGTTTCTGTGCTTCGAGAACGGCTTCCACGGACGAACTATCGGAGCCCTGGCGGTAACACCGAACCCGAAGTATCGGGACCCTTTCCTTCCGCTCCTACCCGATATCACCGTGTGCCCCTACAACGACGTGAGCGCGCTCGAGCGGATCGTGAGCGACGAGTACGCGGCGGTGATCGTCGAGGTTGTACAGGGCGAGGGCGGCCTGCGCGTGATGACGCCGGAGTTCGCTGCAGCGCTCAGCCGGCTCTGCGCGCAACACGACGTGCTGCTGATCGCCGACGAAGTACAGACCGGACTCGGGCGCACCGGTACGCTGTACGCCTCACAGCAACGTGAGTTCAAGCCCGACATCATAACGCTCTCAAAACCGTTAGCCGCCGGGCTGCCGTTGTCGGCCACCCTGATCCCTGATCGGGTGAACCGCCTCCTCAATCTCGGAGAGCACGGCAGCACCTTCGGCGGCGGCCCGGTTACAACCGCGGTTGCGGAACAGGTGCTCGCCACGATTGAAGCACCGCGGTTTCTGATGCAGGTGCAACAGCGCGCGCGCGAGCTCGATACTCTGCTCGACAGCCTTCAATCGGGACGGCACAGTGTAACCGGAGTTCACGGGCTCGGGCTTCTGCGCGGCGTTGAGCTCGCGGTAGACACCGAGCGTGCGGCAACCGTGCTGTCGACCGTTCTTGAACGGATGCGTGCGGCCGGCGTACTGATACTGCGGTCGGGGACCAACGTGGTCCGCATCGCACCGCCGCTGACGATCACTGCAGCTGAACTCGAGCGTGGGGTAACGGCGCTTGACCGCGAGCTCCGGCAATTGGAATCGGAAAACTGGTTTGAAACAGGAGGGACTGAATAACATGGCCGAGGAACAGACAATTAAGAAGATCGTACTGGCGTATTCGGGAGGTCTCGACACTTCGATTATCATCCCGTGGTTGCGCGAGAACTACCCCGGCGCGGAGGTGCTGTGCGTCTGCACGAACGTCGGTCAAGAAGAAGACTGGAAAGCGATGGAGCAGAAGGCGCTCGCCTCGGGAGCGGCTTCCTATGAGCTGGTCGATATACGCGAGGAGTTTGTCAGCGAGTTCCTGTTCAGACTCCTGCGGGCCGGAGCAGTGTACGAGGGGAAGTACCTGCTAGGAACATCGGTCGCTCGCCCGCTGCAGGCGAAGGTACAGGTCGAGATAGCGCTTCGGGAAGGCGCTGATGCCGTGGCGCACGGATGTACCGGCAAAGGCAACGATCAGGTTCGCTTTGAGCTAACCTACAAGGCACTTGCGCCGCACCTGCAGGTGATTGCCCCCTGGCGGATGTGGGATATCCGTTCGCGTACTCAGGCCATTGAGTACGCAAAAAAGCACAATGTCCCTCTCGGCGATATCTCGGAGAAGAACATCTACTCGCGCGATTGGAATATCTGGCATATGAGCCACGAAGGGGGAGAGCTGGAAAGCCCGTGGAATCGACCAAGCGAAGAGATGTACCAGCTCACCAAGTCGCCTCAGGATGCTCCCGATCAGGAAACTGAGATCACGCTGACATTCGAGAAGGCGCGCCCGGTCGCGCTGAACGGCGAGAAGCTCGGCCCGGTCCGGATGGTCGAACGTCTGAACGAGCTCGGCGGGCAACACGGCATCGGACGTACCGATCTTGTCGAAACCAGGCTCGTAGGGATGAAGAGCCGCGGAGTCTACGAAACGCCGGCAGG
>PUNW01000065.1 GCA_003552665.1 Spirochaetaceae bacterium
CTAACTTCACCCACAGAGTCAATTCGTATCTCATCCTCATCTACTGTAACACAGAAAGCAAAATCTCCCTCTGTTGTAATATCCACGTTAGAGTTAAAGTCAATTATTTTAACCTTCATCTTTAGCCTCCTTTTTGTCTAGAAACTCATCTCTAGGGTCCCAGAACTCCTGCTTAAAGTTTTGTTCTATTACATACTCTGGTCTAGAGCTCTTACATACTTCTTTATAAACACACCTGCCATAGTTATTACAACTATTCCAATTAGGGAGGATGTAGTCTCTAGGATTTTCTCCCTCTTTTATATTTACCTTATTCTCAAAGCCCCGTATCTTTTTCATGAGTCTAGGGATATAAGTCTCATACCATTGTAACTTAGTTTGAGAATAAGTCAAAGGTTGCCGTTCAAATTTAAACTTATTCTTATACACAGCTAGAGCATTTATCAACATACCCTGGACAGCTGAGTCTTTAGCTGAGTATAACTGCTTAAGTGCCCAAGTGTAGCCTAACATTTGTCGGGATATTTCATATTGAGTGAAGT
Source organism: Spirochaetaceae bacterium (assembly GCA_003552665.1). GTDB lineage: Bacteria > Spirochaetota > Spirochaetia > DSM-27196 > SLAA01 > B1Sed10-166. The sequence continues at coordinate 543 of PUNW01000065.1, forward strand.
AATAGTCTCCCAGACGGGAAGTAGTTTTATGGTCTATACCATATATACCTCCGTGCCATTTACAGACTAAGTCAATTTTACCTGTTAGTATATAGTTGTTATAGGGGTCAGATGATATTAGTATTTCTACAGGTATCTCATTAGCTATTATGTCAAAAGGCTCTGTAGGATACTGGAGAAAATACTCAGAGAGTATCTCCTTTCCTCTAGCAGAGGTTCTTTTTTCATCTGTGAGGTCATCTTCATAGTCCTTAAAGGCTTCATGTAAGGCTTTGTCTGCGTCTCCAGTCTCATACCAGATACTAAGCCCTGTGTGTATGGCTTTGCCGAACCGAAGAGCGTTCTTATCCATGTTAGGCACTAAGCCTAGGATATGTCTGTAGTAGTATTTTATCCTACAGGTCTGGAAACATTTCATTTTAGTATTATCATAGTATAAGTTACTTTTAACCATTTTAGCCTCCTTTCTTATATTCTATACCCATTAGTAAACAGACGTCTTTCTCTCCATGTTTTAGCATCTGTTTAGCGACTTTGTCAGGGACTCCATACTTTTTCTTTAGCTTGTCTAGTTTTCCACTAGGCTTTTTCTTCTTACTCTTACGTTTTCTCATATGATAACCGTTGACTATCTCCTCATGGCGACCTTCTCGTAAGAGTCTAACGTGCTCCCGCAATTCGTCCTCAGTCATTTTACTAATAGGCTTTAGTGGTCTTTGAGTATGGAGGCTTGATTTTACTAGTTCTAGCTTATCCAAAGGGATTGTTTCTCCTATGAGGTTTCCACTAGTAGATTCATTGACTATACACCCAGCCTCCTGTTTATTATGATTAATCCATTGAATTCTGAGTTGTTTATTCTTATACTTAACCACGTCTCCGATTATAAACTTATTCACTTTCATTAGTCTCACACTCCTCCAGACTATACATAGGACACTTCTTAACGTCTATTGATATTTCTCCTATTATATCATTCTGGGATAATTGTCTCATTACACTGTGTTTATCCCTGTGGAGAAAGGTAGAGTAACAAGCGATTATACTCTCACAGGGATAGTATTTACATAACTCACATAAACCTTTCAATAGTCTAACCTCCTTATGTTAGAGTAAATCTTTTATAGAGTCTGGGTCTGTAGCATTTAGGACTTCCTCTGTAGAAGCTCCCTGGTCGAACATTCTCTCTAGTATATCCTGTAGTATTTTTACACTTTGTTTCTTAGTCACGCTTTCTATAGTCTCTGCTAGTTTGTCCCTCATTTCTGGACTAAGGTGTCCAACAGACATTTCATGCTGATGCACATAGTGGTGTATGAATTGGTTTATTTTCTCTGTTCTGTTAGTATAGTTCTCACTACAGGCTTGACCAAAACGCTCCCAGAGTTCTATATCTACTCTAAAGCTGCGAGACTCATCTACCATCTTTACTCACCTCCCTTATAGGTGGAAAGATGCCCTGAGAGCGGTATTCACGTCCACACTCAGAGCACTTGAATATTTTATAGGGGTCTATTTTATCTTTATTCCAGTCTATGGAGTCTAGCTCAGTTTTAGCACCACAGACTGGACAGCCATCACGTACTAGACAGTGGAACATGGTCTTTTAGCTTTCTGTATTCTCCATGGGAGAGATAAGTTTTAACTGGTCTAGAGAGCCCTGGGAATGAGAGGAATACCTTATAAGGTAAGACTAAGGAGTCTTTTTCTTCTTCTTCTACAGTAACAGACTCAGCTTGCTCAGCTAAGGCTGGGGGAATTTCAGAGGTTATGAATATATAATCCTTGTGTGAAGAGTCTCCTAGACTTAGTTCCATTTCTTTGTCTATTTCTTCTATTTTAGACAACAGTTGGTCTACTTCTTTTAGTTTGTTTAGCATTAGTATAACAGCCTCCTTCTAGCGTCTTGTATATAGGCTATAGTCTGCTCTGGGGCTAGTTCTAAAGCTGTCCTACACTCTTTGAATACAGGACAATTATGACACTCTACGTCATAGCCTAACTTGCTCCATTTGCCTAGTTCTAGGCAGAATACACAATCTACTGAGGGAATGTTTAATTCTAACTCCGCTGTATGTGCATCTAACTCAGCCTTTTGTTGACTATAGTCTAGCATCTCTGCTAGTTTATCGCTATTAAACTCGGGCGAATAGGAGCGTAGTTGTTCTAGTATATGAAGGATATAGGCTTTATTCCTCTCGTGTGGGGATAGGCGGTCAGTTTCATATATACGTCTAAAATCATCACAGTCTACGATACAAATGTCACAGTCTAGATTATCACAAGGTGTGTTAAAGTCGACAGTATATTCCCGTCCATCTATATGAGCATAGAGGATATTTACTACTTCTTCTAACATAGTCCTAGAGGTAACATCAGGCTTAGGTGTTTGTATTATCTTGCTTATCAGCCTTAGGGTTTTTTCTTGAGACTTAGAAAAGTCTGAAGTCTCCTCATACTGTTCAAATACTTCAAAAACTTGGAATGCTATGTTCCGTAAGGATAATTGTTCCATTAGTATAAACCCCTTTCCTATTCTAATTTTAGTCTTTTTAAGAAAAAATAAGAAGGGAAAGTCTGAGACTCTCCCCCTTATTTTAAGTAAGTCGTTTAGTCTAAACTACTTCAACTCAGCAGCAACATACTTCATTAGAGCAGTCTTGGAAGTTTTAGCCTCAAATGGAATATCGGCTAGGTCTTCAACTGAATATGGAGCAATACCAGCAGTTGCCATTTCTTTCATAGAGTCTAATAAATTCTCAACCTCTTTAGGTACTTCTTTATTCAGACGTGAGAACATTTCATCATAGGCACCTTTAGAGGCAGAGGACTTAAGTCTAGACTGTACCATCTCTACAAGGTCATCTTTCTCAACCACGTTAAGTATTTCCTCCATAGTCTCTGGTAACTCTACTTCAGCAGTTGCTACAGCGTATTCTTTAGTATCTGTTGCCTTATACTGATACCCAGCCTCTTCTAATTCTTCCTGTGTTACTTCCTCATTCAGTCTGTCTAATCCTAATTTTGCTTCTACTTCTGTCTTACGCATTATTATACACTCTCCTTTAGAGTATTTTTATTTTTAGAGTCTGGAGGTTATTCCCCCCCTGATTATAGACTCTACTAGTCTGGAACTAGGAGAAATAATTAGGAGGCAGGTGAAGGATACCTGTGTGAGTAGTTGCTAGACTCACAGTATAAAACTCCTAGTTCCAGATAAGTACAATTTATAATCAGCCTGTGGTTATGCTAAATGTGTTGAGTCTCCTGGACTAAACATATAAGAGAGACAATTCTGCAAAGCAGACTAGTCTTTTTGTGCTTACGACAGTGGGACTTTTAATCTTGGTGGAACAAACAGTTGTAGCATAAGTGTCCCGTCTCCTGGGCTACTAGTATAATGGTAGTTTATAGGAGTAAGGTCTTGGAATACAGGAGTTAAGTCATAGGTATAATAGTCTCGTAGGATTTTTACCATATCTTTATACTGGTATGACCCTGCTTCATACTTATCTCTTATTATGTCTAAAGTGTCTAGAAGGGTATGTCCTTGTGAGACTATTTCCTTAATATCCTGATAGTTGTCAGACTTATTTATACCGTCCTCAGTAAGAGCATAATCCCAGAAGTCTAGGTGATTTGTTACTAAATCAGGTATTCTCAATGTGTTCTGGCTAATAATCTTACCATCCTTTAGGAATTCAGGCTTAAACTCTGTCATCATTACACACCTCCAGACTAGAAGCGTCTCCAGAGATACCACGCCAGTGTTTAGTCTCCCTGTCTATAGCCCGAAGACAAGTCTGTAAATACTCATGGTAGGTAATTTCAGGCTCAGTATTAGAACAAGAACAGCCTTTTGTTATTTTATAACAACCGTGTTCTCTGTCTACTTCTATATATTCTATATGATTACACCTAGACACATGACCAGAGGCTTCTTGTAGATACACTCTACCGTGTTTAGACAAATAAATCTCTATAGGTTTTGGAATAATACTAACCTCTGTGTCATACTCCTGGATAGAAGATGCTAAAACTTCCTCACGACTAGCGGCTTCTACTTCTAGACTATGGTTATTCTTAAACACTTTGTATAACATTTTTATCAGTCTCCTTTTTAATTATAATAAGACTTAACTTTAGTCCTTTTACCCGATGAGTCTACCCGCCACAATGTTCCTTTGTAAATGTTATAATTCTCAGGTTGGTTAGTATAAATAGGCTTGAATCTCTGCCCATTAGTCTTAATACCTGTTATACAATATCTATGTTCACTAGTCACTTTAGTATTTCCCCCTCTTTTAGTATAATTTCTATAACACTAGCTGTGAATATAGTATTACCTTCTAAAACCTGTAAGACTTCCTCTGGGACTAAAAGTCCTGTGTACTGGGAGAGTCTCACACACTCCTTCAGCCTATTCTGATGACGACTAGTAGTCTTGGAATAAGAATCATTGTTGATTATAATATAAGACTCTAGTCTAAACCCTATAGTAGTGTTATAATTAACCAACCTATGGTCTTCAATCCGTAGTCTATACTGTCCTCTTTCTGACCAGTAACTAGACTTACCTGTTTCCTTACCATCTACAAATCTACTTATAACTTCACTGTTAGTATAACTCATTTATTATCTTCCCCTCCTTTAGTATTATGTTCACTAGTCTCATCAGATATTATCCTGCCTCCTGTTTGTAGATAATCAGCTAGGCTCTCCCGTCTAGTATCAACAACATACACAACGCCTTTAAATGCCATAATAACTTTAGACTTTGCGTCCCTCATAGGCTCTCACCCGTCCAGTATCACATAAATAGTCTCTTAACTTCTCATTATCAGGCTCATCTAGTAGCCGTAACATATCCCAGTCTGGTTCCTGTCCTTCTAGCTCTAACATACCTTCCTCACAACCTCCTAGTATAGCAACCGTAGTATCTACCAACTCCCGAGGATACCATCTTTTAGTCTCACCATCATCTCTGACATAACCACCAGTAGCATGTGTAAATTCAGCCCTAGTATTAGGGGTTTTTAGTATAAACATTGTTAGTCTCAACTCCTTTGTTATTATTATTTTTCCCACGTTATAACCATTATACCATATTTGGGACAAGTTTGTCAAATAAAATTGCAAGTTAAGTTCGTTGATATGGCAGGGATAAGAGCAGGTTTAAAAATTAATTTTATCACGAAAAGGGGATAAGCTATAAACAAATGTTTGGGTAGTCATTCTCAATTAGACTGATACTAGAAATCTGTAATACAATGTGGCACTATGTATATGTTTGATATTGGACTGGATAGAATTGGTAAAGGATAGAGTGGGAATAATGGGAACTAGTGTCAGTTGTAATATAGGATATATACAGGAGGATAAGAAGAGGTAGTATGATGTATTGGTAAAAAATACTAAAATTTAAAACCGGCAAAAAACGGTTGAGGAGACCGGCAGGATAGGCAATAGAAGAATGGAAATTATATTACAATAGAATATCTGATATTGGTATAAATATCAAAAATATACAAGGGAATAATATGTATATGGGCGATGTGTCTAACCAGTAATATCCTGGATATGTCTGGAATAAATAGTATATTCGTAAAAGCGAGTGTAGTGGAAAATAATGTCAGGCTGTATATTTGAAACGACAGATTTGTAATAAAACGACCAAATGTCAGATAAGGGCAGAATACCAAATATACTATTGTAATAATATCCTGCCTGTGATAACACGTCTACAAGCCCTGGTATATCAGTTTAAACGGGTATTCCCACCACGTCCCAAACTCCAAGTCTAATTGAGAACGCCGCCACGCCGGTGTGTTACAGAAGGGGGTTAGAAGGGGGGTATGTTATTTATATATTTTTTTCTTATATAGTATAAGTGCCCTGTGTAATATCTTCCCACGTAATACCACTACTCACTCTAATATCCCTTTAGTCTAAACCCCTAACCGATTCTATTTTCACCCTAGTCTAGGGGTTGGGAGGCTGGGAGTTGGGAGAATGTTTTGGATGGGAGACTAGGGATGGTAAATAATGGAAGGACGGTTGAAATACCTGTTTAAACGGGTTTATATGGTAATAGATGATATAACACACCGGTATAAAATAAAACCTGTTTAAACTATGGTTTTGTCTCATATACGTGAAAAAAGTTCCTTCATTATATATGGTATTTTTAGCATAAATAGCGGTCTAAATAGTAACCATTACTAATAACACCATGGTGTAGTAACCAGTCTAACCAGAAACCAGGCTCCTGTTAAACAGACAGAAAACAGGTTATAATCTATTTTATAGTATAAAGGATATATACTACCAGAGATAGAATAAAACCTGTTTATAGTATATTTATATTAGTCTCTAGTATAAACATAAAAAAGAGGGTACCAGTATAAAACCTGATAACCTCTAGTAGGTATTATTTAGCTATAGTATCACACTCTATTATTATAGTTGGCTTTTCACCCATTCATTAACTAGTTGTTTTGATAACTTGTTCTCATATGGTATAGTCTCAAGTTCCTCTTTACTAACAGGTAATATCCCCAACTCCGCTTGACTCACCAAGTCTTCTATATAACTTTTAACCTCCGCAGGTACTTCTTTCTTTAATTTAGCTCTAGTCTCATTATACAATGGTTCGGAGTGATATTTCCTTTCATACTTCTTAATTGCAAGGGATAGTATCTCCTTGTCTGGGTTCTCCACGTCATAACCTTTTAACAGGGTAATAAACTCCTCTAGTGTCTCTGGGACCTCTATATCCTTGCTAACTATAGCATAAAAATTACCCTTCTCACTTTGCCATACCTCAAAACCTTCATGCCTTGCTTCGCTAACTCTAACATTAATAGAATTCAAACCAACTTTACGTGTAATTGTAGTCTCTTTCATTATTAGTAACACTCTCCTTTAGAGTATTTTTATTTAGTGATTAAACCGATAAGACTAAAGACTATTTACAGCCCAGTAACATTGTAAAATTCCCGTGTGAAACCGTCTAAATGAGTATAGAGGACTTTACCCTGGTGCTTAATCTCCTCTAATTGACCAAGAGACAGCTTGCGTCCGGTCTTGGTAGATACTCCATTCTTAATTAAACTTCCAGTCTCTACACGGTCACGACCATAACGTCTGAACGCAACTTTTTGTCCTGTTTTCAATTGTTTCATCTCCTTTCTAATAAATAATAATGGTACACTAACTATATTCTATATTATTTCCCAGTCTCCTGCATAATATACAAATTAATTTGAGACTAATATAAACATTACTGTTATAACAGTCACCAGACGGAAGAAGTTTTTATATTCTGACAACTTCTTTAGCTCCAGTCTATTATCATATAGAAGGAAGGCAACTAGACTGAAGGTATATAGAAGGAAAGTATATAGAATGAAGGTAACTAGTCTATTAGCATATAGAATGAAGGCAACTAGACTGACCCCCCAGCGGGGCATAGGTGTCTTTATACCTCCCCTTCTCTGTGTGAGTAACATATTTAGGTTTATTGGTACGGAGTGGGAATGCTGGTTATATCTTCCATATCCTTGCTTTTTTACCTAACCTATGTTATACTCACTGTAAGGAGCGTGATAAATTATGTTCAATATTCCTGATACTAGCTTACCCCCTAGACATAAAATTGTTCTCAGGTATGATATACTCGGACGGACACCTGCACAGATTGCAAGTCTGACTGGGTACAAACGTGAGACGGTATATCAGATAAAGAGTTCTGATGAGTATAAACGGGTTAAAGAGACTCTTGGACGAGAGCTTGAGAAAGAGTTTTTGGAGAAGGCAGCTGAGAGTATGGCTAAAGACCCGGTGAGGGCTCAGTTAGAAGAAGCTAAGACTAGAGCTATGGAGCTTAATATAAAAATGATGGAACGGGCTGAGAGTGATAGAGTCCGACAGAGGGCTA
>PUNW01000308.1 GCA_003552665.1 Spirochaetaceae bacterium
ACCTGATAGCACCAAGCCACGCCGTGATCCGCAGAGCCGGGAGCAACTACGTCTTCGTCGTCGAGAACGGACACGTACAGCTGCGCGAGGTAGATGTAAATCAGCGTTTCGCGGATCGGGTTGCACTATCGGGGGCGCTAGCCCCAGGTGATCTGGTTGCGGTAAGCGCGCTCTCGGTACTGCGCGACGGAGACCGCGTGGAAATCGAGTCGAGCCCATCGACATCGGGGTAGCGATAACGCATGAGTGTCGCGAAGCTCTCGGTTTCCAACCCCGTATTGGTAAATATTCTCACCGTTCTGGTGCTCGTGCTCGGATTCTTCAGTTTTCAGCGCCTGCCGCAGGAGCAGTTTGCCGAGGTACCGTTCTATTTCGTCAATATCGCCGTTCCTTACCCCGGAGTGGCCGCCGAGGACGTCGAGCGTAGCGTCACCATCCCGATCGAAGACGAGATGGCCAACCTCGATCGTGTAGATACGATTCGCTCGCAAACTCAGGAGGGTCTGAGCAGGGTGACGCTCGAGTTCGACCAGGGCGTCTCACGACGCGAGTTCGAACGCCTGTTTCAGCAAGTACAGAACCGCTTCAACCGGGTAGAGTTACCCGCGGGGGTACAGCAGGAGACAATCGAGGAGTTTTCCTCCAACGACTTTGTGCCGGTGATCGAAGTCGTGCTTGCCGGTGAAGCCGATTATCGTGAGCTGGTCGAGCGTGCGGAGACACTGAGGGACCGTCTGCGCGGCATTCGTGGTGTGTCGGAGATAGAGCTCGTCGGCGTGCGTGACCGCGAAGTGAGCGTCGCGCTCGAACGGGAACGTCTCGAGGCTTACGAGGTCGGCCTTCGGGAAGTAGTCCGCGCGCTGCAAGCTTCCAACATTACCGTACCCGGGGGAAGCTTCACCGCACAGGAACGTGAGTACCTGCTTCGCACCGTCGGCCAGGCTCGAGACGCAGCCGAGCTCGGCGACACGATTGTGCGAGCCGGGGACGGTATTGGAGGACGCGCACTGTTGTTGTCCGACCTCGGCACGATCGAGGAGCGCTATCGAGCTGAAGGGACTCAGGCGCGCTTCGACGGACGGCAATCGGTAAGCCTCCGGGTCACAAAGCTCCCGCGCGCAGGTTCGATCGAGATCATCGAGGCAGTTAGGGCACAGGTGACGCGCCTGGAGCGCGAGCTGCCGCCCGGGATCACGATCAGCTATTTCAATGACCAGTCGATTCCCATCCGCAATAGTCTCGACGTCCTGATCTCCAACGCAGCGCTCGGACTGGTGCTGGTGGTGTTGATTCTCTTTGTGTTCCTGGGACTGCGGAACGCCCTGATGACCGCGCTCGGAATACCGCTGACTTTTGCCATAACCTTCGTCGTCCTCGAGGCGTCCGGCCAAACGCTCAACAGCAATACGCTGTTTGCGCTGGTACTGGTGCTCGGGCTGATCGTGGACCATGCGATTGTTAGCGTCGAGAACAGCTTTCGGTTGCAGCAGGACGGCCTGCAACGCAGAGAGGCGGCGGTGCGCGGCGCCAATCAGGTATTCGTGCCGGTGCTGGCGGCTACAGCCACCACGATAGCGGCGTTTCTGCCACTGGCGTTCCTCCCGGGCGTGATCGGCCGGTTTCTGCGCGTGGTGCCGATCACCGTCTCAATAGCGCTTGCCGCATCGGTGTTGGAGGCCTCACTGTTTCTGCCGTCACACTTTGCGGACTGGCCGGGCAAAGGACGCCGCTCGCGCCTCGGGCTCTTTGCCCGGTTTGAAGATGGCTTCGAACGCGCGCTGCGAGCGCTCTACAGGCGCAAATGGCGCACGCTGCTTGTGATGAGCGCCATCATGGTTATGGTGTTCGGGCTCGCAGGCCGGATACCACCAAATCTGTTCGATGCTGAGGACTTCTCCCTGTTTTACATAGAGATCGAAATGCCGCCGGGTGCCTCGCTCGAGAGCACCGCTCGGGTCGTCGACCAATACGAGGAGCGGATATTGCCCCGGGTGGGGGACGGCGAGATCAACGCCGTGAGTACCGCAATCGGGTTCGGAGGCGGCGGCAGCGCGAGCCGCCGCAGAAGCAATATCGCGCAGCTGTCGATAGATCTGACAGAGGTCGACGACGGGCGCAAGCGCCCGATCACGGCGATCATGGACGAGATAGAGCGCGAAACGGCGGACATCGCGGGCGCGGAGATCGTTGAGTTCCGCAAACAGCCGACCGGCCCGCCGACCGATCCTCCGGTATCGTTCCGGCTTTTCGGCGAAGACCTCGATGAGCTGCGGGCTGTGGCCGAAGCGTTCAGAATACGACTGTCGGAGTATCCCGAGCTCTACAATATCGGCGACAACCTCGACCGGGGGACTCCTGAGCTGCGGGTGCATGTGGACCGCGCCGGCGCCGCACGTTTCGGCCTGACGGTGCAGGATGTCGGCGAGTTCGTGCGCGGAGCTTTTGACGGAGTGGTTGCCGGCACCGTGTTTGCACCCAATAGAGAGCTCGATGTGCGCGTACATTACGCACAGCCTGAAGACATCACGGTTGAGCGTGTTTTGCAGCTGCGCATCCCTGCACCGGACGGGCGACTGATCCCGTTCTCGAGTGTTGCAACCGCGGACCTCACCGAAGGCATCGCCACAATCCGGCGCATCGACGGCACGCGCGAGGTAACCGTGGAGGCCGAGGCATTCAGCACCGAAAACCTCGGTGAGATCAATCGGGCCGTCACCGGGCTGTGGAACGACGAGCTCGCCGCCCGGTATCCGGGAGTTCGGCTGGCAGTGGGCGGGCAGTTCGCCGAGCTCCTGAATGTGCTCCTCGATATTCTGCGCGTGTTCACGGTCGGAGTACTCCTGATTTACGCCATCCTCGGCACGCAGTTCCGCTCTTACTCACAGCCGCTGCTGATCCTGTTCTCGGTACCGTTTGCATTCGTGGGCGTGATCATCTTTCTGCTGATCTCCGGCACCCCGCTGTCCTCTACCGTCATATACGCCGGGGTCGCCCTCGCCGGCATCGCCGTCAACGACAGCATCGTGCTGCTGAGCTTCATAAACGAGCGCCGTGCGCAGGGTCTCCCAATCACCGAGGCGGTAATCGCAGCCGCACGGGTCCGCTTGCGCGCGATCGTGCTCACCACCCTCACCACAATCGCAGGGTTGCTTCCGACCGCGCTGGGGCTGTTTGGCTGGTCGGTCGTATGGGGACCGATGGCCGGAACCATCGTGTTCGGGCTGCTGTTCTCAACCCTGACCACCCTGCTGGTCATGCCGTGTCTCTACGGCGCCTTCTACCAGCGGCGGGAAGCGGCCTGACACCGTGATTCGCCCGCTACATGCTGCTGATCGCCATCGCCGGGTTCGTAGTCGCTTGGTCGTCTTCCTGGCGGCATTCCTCTGCATCGCGAGGCGCACGGCAGTTCCCACTCACCCTACCCCAGTGAAATCGAGGTCTGCGGAGAATTCCGCCTCCATTTCTGAGTGATTTTCTTGCATAATTTTTCTATGAATGCGACGATTGAGGTCAGGTTTGGTGTAGGTCTACGCCATGGCGAAAAGAACTTGGAGCAAAGAGGAGTCGGCACATGCACAAACGCATCTTTTTCACAGTTGTCGCTGTTGCGGTTGGTCTCCTGTTTCTGCCGGGGCAGGCCGTCGGACAGGAGTTCGGAGTCACAACGACCGAAAGCCGATTGTTCAATGTGGAAGCGGGGTTCCTCACGGGGTATCACCTCGGCGTCGAGGAGACCGTGGTCGGGCGCCAGCTCGCGTTGAACTTCGCGATTATGGAGAACGCCGAGCTCGGAGTCGTAAACGCAGCCTTCGACCAGGAAGGAGGCGGACTCGATCAAGCCTACAATCTCGTTCGGTTCAACTACTTCTTCAACGAACAAGTGGCTTTGAGCGTCGCCACCGGCGGTACCGACGCCGGTGACGCAGCCGGTGCGGTAGGAGGCAACTTTGTGATCCTCCGCAACATTCCTGATGACGGGCCCTCCTCCACGCTAAAGGCAACCGTCCAGTACCTGATGAATGAGGACGACGGGGCGGGAGACGGCACCTTCAGTTTCGCGTTGCTGGGAACCATCGGACTGTAGTCGAGTGAGGAGTGTGAAACGATGAGACGAGTTACGATTCTTGCGTTGTTGGCGGTTACGTTGTTGTTCGCAAACGCCGGAACGGCGGCTGCTCAGACCCCTGACACCGACATATTTGGGCTGGAAATGGGGCAGACTATTGGGTACAGCTTTGCTGAAGAAGAAATAGCGCCGGCCGGCTTCATGGGGCTGCATTTCGGCATGACCGAGAGCATGGAGCTCGGGTTCGTGTTCACAGATTTCGACGGAGAGAACGAAGATACCCAGTTCGGGTTCGTACGCATGACGTACTTCCTGCACGACCTTTTCGGTTTTCAATTGTCGACCGGAAGCGGTGACAACGAAGTCGCTGGAGGCCTGGGGGTGTTTTCCACGCCGATCCGCCGTGAGTTCGACGATACCCTAACCACTTCGCTGCGGCTGGGACTGGACTACCTGGTGCCTAATCTGGAGACCGATGTCGCGGACGGCATCCTCAGCGTAACAATTTCGGGCAAGATTGCGTTTTAGAACGACCCTCTTTTGCCCCGGGGCGAGGGGCGGGCATACGGCTCCGCCCTTCGCCTGCACATATCAAAGCGTGCAGAGCACTACGGAGCCCGGCCGCTAACCGCTCCGCGGCTCACCGCCTATCGCACTCACCTCTACAGCCGCCGGCCGGGTTGGGATGCTCAGAAGGAGTGCTCATGAAGACGATTATCACATCGGGCATGGTTCTCAGTCTCATGACGGTTGCTGCCTCCGGGCAGTCGGCCGTCCTGATGGACGAAATCCTCGCCGAGGAACGCCTGAGCTACGGCAGCGCCGCCTACCTCGTTCTCGGGGTCACCGGCCGAATAGACGAAGGAGCGTCGCGTGCTGAGGCGGTGGAACGGCTCGAGGAGCTGGAAGCCGCCATCCCAGAAACGTCAATCGATGCGCCCATCACCCTTGGGGAGCTCTCGTTACTCGTAATGCAGGTCTTCGAGATCGACGGTGGGATTATGTACACCTTGCTGCAGGATCCGCGCTACGCAACACGTGAGCTCGAGTTCCGTGAAGTCATACAGGGCGATGCCTTCCCGCGCATGCAACTCGACGGAGAACGCGGCCTTCGAATCATCAACCGGGCGGCTGCGCTTCGAGAGGAGGGTGCGCTATGACCGGCCGCCAAAGGGTATCCGCTATTGTGTTGCGACGCTTGCCGCACAGGGCGGTCGGCCTCTTGCCGAGCGTCGGCGTAAAACGCCTGTTCGTAGCATTCGTGACTCTTTCCGCTTTGGTAGTGGGCACGCCTTCGGCGCTGCCGGCTCAGCCGGGGAATGCGAGCGGCGCAGACGAATCCGTGTTGGAACGGCGTCCCGAGGGCGACTGGGGCATCACGCTGGACGCGCTGCGGAGTATCCGCTCGGCCGGCCACCAGGACGCCGATGCCTGGACGAGCGCCGTGAGTACAGCGCTGTGGGGCCGGCGGGTGATTCCTGTCGGAGAGCTCAGCCGCATCGACGCCGCCCTACAAGGGAGCTACAACTGGAGCAGCGGCCAAACCTATCTGAATCTCGACATCGCGCGCCTCCGGACAGTCCATCCGGAGCTGTTCGGTCCAACTTCCGTCGTTCGCACCACCGCGGGGAGGTTTCGCCTGCAGGATCCCAGCCGCTGGGTGTTCGACCACGTCGCCGACGGCCTATCTGCCCGGCTGGAGTATCCGAGCCTGCGCCTACGCTTCGCCGGAGCGTACACCGGCTTTCTGTTAAATCCGGCTTCCACCGTCCGCATGACCGGAACAGACCTCCTGGAAGAGGACGATGAGGATGAGGAGTTCGGGCCGCGACGGGTGGTGGGGCTCGCGGATCTTACTCTGCCGGAGCTCATTGGGCGGCAGACCTTCGTGGTGGGCGCGGTCGGACAGCTCGATCTGCGCGATGCCGATGACAGCGAGCAGACAGTGGACTCCGGCTACGCGCTCGTTGGAGTTCGCGGTCCGGTGCTCGGCAGACTTTATCACGACTTGTACGCGGTCGGCACGCTCGGAACTTACGAACTCACCGATCAAGACGGGGTGACCGAGACTGAGGACTACTCCGGTTATCTCGCCTCAGCTCGCCTGCGTTGGTTCATCCCCGAGTTTTACTCGTCGCGTTTCAGCCTGCGGGCGGTCTATGCCGGCCGTGAAGACACAGCCGAAGACGAGCCGCTGGGTGGCCTCCACGGGTACCTGCCGGTTACGCGCATTCGCCTCGGCACGGCTGTAGCGGTCCCTCTTCAGAACCTGTTGTTCGGCGAGCTCGCGTACTCGATGCGGCCGTTCCATGAGTCGGACTCGACGCGTGCCCGCCGGTTCCAGATTCAGCTCGCCGGAAGAGCCTTCTTCACGACTTCTGATCAGCCGCTGCGCTTGGACCCGGCGACCGAGCTCGAAGGTGACGAACCTGATGCTTTCCCAGGGGCGCAGACCGACCCCGACGGCTCCATCATTGGGTACGAAGGCGTGGTTCGGATCAACGCCCGACTCTTCTCAGACCTCGGTTTGGGCGTCACAACCGGCATGTTCTTCCCCGAGACCGGCGAGCGCGGAGTATTCAGCGACGACCGCGAACCGGAGTTCCTCGGCCGTATAGAGCTCTCAGCGCGGTTCTAACGCCCGGCCGCGGTTCCCGGTTCCGGGATACCGAGTCTCCGGGCAGTGGACGAAAACAGGAGGAGATTATGCGACAGGCAATCGCTGCAATCGCTGCATTGGTAGCCTTGCTACTCGTAGCTGCACCACTAGGCTCTGCCGAGGCGCGGGTGCTTGAGACCGACGGCAGAGTTGAGATACGAACGGCCCCTGAGGAGGATTGGCAGGACCTCGAAGCCGGCACTGTGGTGCCAATCGGCGCCACGATCTCGACAGGGTTCGATGCCGGCGCATTGATTGAGGTGGGGCCGGAAGCTCTCCTCGAGGTCGACGCCCTCACCCGTCTCACACTCGAGGAGCTGATCGAGGAGGAAGGGCTCGTCGAGAGTGACCTTCACCTCTCGGTCGGAAGCGTTCGCGGAGACGTGGATCCGGTCGAGGACGTACAGACCGAGTTCGAGCTCTCAAGCCCGGTAGCCACCGCCGCGGTGCGCGGTACGAGCTTTGAGTTCGACGGCGTCAATCTCCAGACGTTCGCTGGGCGCGTGGAGCTGTCAAATCGGTTCAACCAACGGGTCACGGTGCGCGCCGGTGAGCGCTCAAGCACCACAGGCGAGGACATCCCCCCGAGCGGCGACGTCGCGCTTGAACGCGACACCACGGTCAGCATCTACACGGCCGGGGTGGAGGACCGGGAGGAGAGCCTCATTCGTGAACGCGAGTCGGAGGCTGCCGCACTGCGCATCGATGCCGGTATCGAGGAGGAGGTCTTTTTCGACGGCGAGTAGATCGAGACGCGCAAGCAGCGTCCCATCAATGGCAAACCCGAACGGAGGATATTAAACATGTCACGCTATGCCGGAACACCCGGCCCCGAGGCCGGTCACGACCGCGGCAAGCCAATCGGCAGGAAGATCTTGCTATTCGCCTGCCTTGCGATCGGCGCCATGACGTGGGCGTCCTGCCAATGGTCGCTGAACGAGCCCGGGGTCGACACGGAACTCCAGGTGCAGGTGGAGAATGAGAACCTGCAAGCGCTGCAGGAGGAGGATGTGGAGGTCGATTGGTTGCTCGTTTACGTGATCGAGCGCGACTTCTTCGCAGCCGATCCCGAGGAAGAGTACGACGCTGAGGATCTGGGGATAAGCGACGAAGAGTTCTTCGAGTTTATGTTTGGGGAGACCGATATTCTGCAGGGCGCGTTTCCCGCAGGCCGAGGAGGGTTCGCCTGGGTCGGCGGACGTGGGTTGCAGCCGGGCGACACGGTTGAAGGGCTTACGTTCCACGACCTAAACAGCGGCGACGAGTACGTGGTGTACGCGATCTACGAAGTCAGCCGCGAGAACGATGTGGAGGAGCCTGATTACCAAATCTACTACGGAGCCGCTATGAGCGACCCGCTCGAACCGAGAGAGGAGGCCCAGATTTCGCTCACGCTCGCGGAGGGCGAGGAAGGGGCTGCCGAGTTCGAGAGCTTCTTTGAAGACGAGTTCGGCTTCGGCTTTCTACCTGAAGCCGGTCTCGAGCTCTATCAGCTTGGAGATCGCGGACCGGCCGGAGGTCTGATTGTCTTCGTCGACGAGGAAGACGAGTTCGGCGATTTCACCTACCTCGAAGCTGCGCCGGCTGGATGGTCCGGAGAGGAGGTGGATCCGGCTATTCAGTGGAGCACCACCCATGTTGACGGGTTTATCGGCCTTGCGGGCATCGGCGAGGGCGAACAGAACACCTCGGG
>PUNW01000130.1 GCA_003552665.1 Spirochaetaceae bacterium
ATCGCCTATGTTTCTCAACCTCTGCCTCGACAACCGGGTTCTCGGCGGCTTCGCGGACATCCTCGGGGAAATCCTCCATCTCGAAGATCGGTCGGATCTCGATTACATCACCCTCGCCGGCAGGACATTGTGCAGCCCACCGGAGGGCCTCCTCCTTGGACGCCACGTTGATGATCCAGTAGCCGCCGACCACTTCCTTCGCCTCGATGAACGGCCCGTCGGTCACGACCGGCTCCCGCTCCCCGCGAAAGGCCACACGCGCGCCCTCGTGCGGCGGGTGAAGCCCATCGAGCGCTATGAGCGCCCCGGATTGTGCCAGGTCCTCGTTGAACTTCATCATCGCCTCCACCTCATCGGCCGGCGGGGCGAACCCTTCCCCCGCTTTTTCGCCGTCCGCCGCATCCGGCTGATAGACCTTCGGTATCATGAACATCATGAATCGCATAGCTTAACCTCTTTGTATATCGATCTGCAGCAGCGCACTGTAGTCGATTGGTGACGGCCGAATTCGACTCGGTGAGGAGCTTTTTTTGCACTGTCCCCGGCGCCGCTTGCAGGTGCCCTCGAAGCGCGGTAGATTCAAAGGTGAGCATATTACTCAGGCGCAGCCTCGCCGCCGCCGTCGGCCGCGCAGGTGGCGAGAGCGAGTGGAGCACTGGCGCAGCGTTGTATGAAGCGTTGGATGAGTATGCGCACCGCATTCTGTATCCTGGTGGCTCTGAACTTCGCCGCGGGTGCGGGGGCCGGGACGGTTTTCGCCACGCCGCACGCGAAGCTCATTTACGAATGGCAGGAGGCGCTGTCGATCGCGTTGCGAGAGCTCAACACTTTCCACCAGGATGAAGCGCTGCGTCACATCACCGGCGATAACCCGCCGCGCAGCTCGCGCGCACTGGCAATCGTGAATCTGGCGATCTTCGAGGCGGCCAACGGTATCACCGAAACCTATCGTCCGTTTACCTCATTGCGACGAGATTCAACCGAGCCGATTTCCATCGAAGCGGCGGTGCGTGCTGCGGCGGCGGAGACGCTGAGAGGCCTTTTCGGCACCACTGGCACCGAGCTCGCAGCGCGCAGGCCTGAACGATCCGCCGAAGACAGCGAGGTTTTGCGCTACGAGCCGATCGAGGATCTCATCGATCGGACCTGGGAGTCGCAGCAGGATCACCTCGAGCGGCAGTATTCGCCCGCCGAGATAGCCGCCGGCACGGCCTGGGGTACCGAGGTCGCACGCTATATCCTGAACACGCGGCGCGAGGACGGTTCGCACCGCTCGGGCAGCTATGAGTACCGGCTGGATCAGGACGGCGATCCGCTTGCGGGCACCTACATCACCGACAAATACACTCCCGATGCAGACAACCCGCCGACCGAGCCGGGCTGGGCCGCGGTAACACCGTTTGCAATCACCGAGCTCGCAGCGGTGACCGATCAGCTTCCAGGTCCTCCAATTATTGACTGGACTCCCGGTTCCCGATGGATGGCCGACCTCGACGAGGTCCGTGTGCTCGGCGACCGCCGGCGCTATGACCCCCAGAACTATGAAGAGGGAGTGCTGCCGGCCGACCTGGAGCACCAGCGGCGGACTGCGTTCTTCTGGTCGCAGAAAGGACTCGCCGAAGACGGCAGCAAGAGCAGCGCCTTCCCGACGGTCACGCCGCCGGGTCAGTGGAATGACGCAGCCGTGAGGCTGGCGCAGGAGCACGACCTGGATATCGACGAGGCGGCACGCCTGCTCGCCCTACTGAGCGTTGCCGGCGCCGATGCGATGATCGCCGCCTGGAAGGTGAAGTACGACCACGCCTTCTGGCGCCCGATACACGCAATCCGGTACGGCGACGATGCACTGGAAGACGACAGGTGGCGCACCTTCAGTAGCTTCCGTGCCGCGGCCGAAGAGGCCGCCATGAGCCGTCTTTACGGCGGCATACACTTCCGCTCCGCCAACCGCGACGGGTTACTCCTCGGGGAGCTCATTGCAGAGCGGGTCTACGCCGAGCGGTTCCGGCCCCGGCGCTGACCGCACCGGCGCTGTTCCGCTTCCCTGGCCGCATTGTCGGCGGAGGCAAAACCGCCGCGGCCGGTACTTCGACCGAGATCGTCGCTCGCTGTACTGACGCTTACGCTGCTGCTGCTCGGGGTGGCGCCCCTCGCCGGCTGCAGCTCGACCTCGAACGGTACTCAGTCAGCCCGTCCCGACGATGCCCACCTAAGTGTTGCCGATATCAGCGCCCTACCCGGCGGAGTGTATCGGGGCACGTACCGCGTGCGCCCCCCGTTTGGGACAGTTGCGGTGTATCGGCGCGCAGAGGTCGCAGTTACGGTAAACAAAGGCCGCGTGCAGGAGATCGAGATCCTGCGTCCGCGGCGGTTGCACGACAAGCTGCATACCGTTACCGCCGAGGTTCTCGAACAACAGAGCACCAACGTCGATGTCACGACCGGCGCCACCTGGAGCAAGACCGCAGTCCTGGGAGCGGTTGATGAGGCGTTGGCCGCCGCTTCGACAACTCCAAACAAGGAGGGTCTCCGATGAGCAACGAGCAATCGCCTGCCTCCGGCACGAAACGGGCGATCCTCGAGGCGGCTGTCCGCCTGTTCGCCAAACACGGCTACAGCGCCACGCCCTTGAGCATGATCGCCGCCGAGGTAGGTATTCGAAAACCATCGCTGTACAACCACTATGCGAACAAGGAAGCGATCCTCGCTGCAGTCTTCGAGTTGTTCCGCACACATGTCCGGCCTCCGCAGAACGCTGAATCGATGCTCGCGCAGCTCGAAGGCCGAAGCGCCGAACAGGTCCTCAACGGCATGATCGATTGGTACATGACACACACCGACCAGCCGGAAATCGCCGACACCTGGATCATCCTCTCGGAAGAGCAGTTTGTGAACGCCGCAGCTGCGCAATTGATACTAGAGGTCACCGAACGGATGGTGGAATTCACTCGTTCTGCGTTTCGCTGGATGCACGCGCCGGCACAGTTCTTTGCTACAGGAGGAGGGATGAATCCATGAGAGTTGCTATCATCGGCACCGCTAAGCTTGCCGTTGCTTTGTTCGTGCTCAGCGTCGTCGGGGGATGCAGCGGCATCGCCGCGCTCCACCCGGAAGAGTTTACGGAGAACGTCGCACTACACAATCCCGACCTCTCGCAGATCGGCACCGGAAGCTATACCGGAGAGTATACGATCTCGGTCCCCCCGGGCACAGTGGTGGTACATCGCAGCGTCGAGGTGCGCGTGCATCTTGAGGACGGCCTCTATCGCGAGATCACGATTCGCTCGCCCAAACGGCTGAGGGACAGCAGTGACTTCTCGCGGTTGACCGGCCGCGTCGCCGAACGCTGCCGGCAAGGTTACGGATCGGACTCTTCGGCGGCGAGGAGCGCGTCGATCCAGGCGACAAAGGAATTGTGGCAAGCACCAAAATGACTACTTAGCATCGTGGCAATCTCTGAGATCTCGGCTACTCGATGCTTTTTCAACCGGGACTTGTACAGATTTCTGAACAGATGGCGAAAGCGTCGAAGCTCATCAAGGGGCTCGGCTAACTCGGCGGAGATCACCGCCGGCCGGATACCGGGAATGGCAATCTTCATTCGATCAATCAATTCTCGATGCCAAGACGAGTCATCCACACTGTTCTCAAAACACTTGGCAACACGAAGGAAGTAACCCTCAAACGCCGTGTAGAGGTTATGAACCAGATACGCCACCGCTGCTGTCGCCATCTCCTCGTCGTCGGTCTGAGACGCGCGTGAAACCATTTCCGCATGACGCTGAGCACAATCAACGATAAACCGGTAGTCGTCTTCCAGTTGGGCCCGCAGCAGCCGCAGGCGCTCGTTATCGCTCATAGAGCAGAACTCCCGAGGCGGTAATGGACTCGACCATGGACTCGTCTTGCTCGTGGAGGGCAACCAAGTCCACGTTCCAGGGTGCGCTCTGCGTTATCTTCCAGGCGATGAGTGAGCCTCCCTCAACGGCAAGATCAATATCGGACGAAAAGCGAAAACGCAGTCGGGGATCGAAGACCGAGCCGAAGCCCCAAACCTTTTTCACGGAAGAGTCGCCCGCGGCAATCTCTTGTGCGAGCTCCTCGGCAAAGACCTTCGCCGCTTGCCGGCGCTCCTCGAGCGCGGCCGCTCGTCTCGCCTCCTTCTTGAGTCTGCGTTTTGCAACCTCTCGTGTTTGCTCTGCAGTCCAGTCCACACTCAAAGTGTAGCCAACCACCCAGGGGCGGTCAATTGCCGCGCAAAACTACCAAGCGGGTGCGCCATTCAGAACGCGCATGCGGACGTTCGTCTCCAGGTACTGCTTCGCATCCGATCGCGGCACGCCGAAACTGGGCACTGCAGTTGCGGCACCATCCAGCTAACGACCAGGAGCTTATACTGTGCCCATGACGACGATGACAAAAGATGAAGTCATTTCCGCGTTGTCGACGTACACCGGTCACTTTCCGCGCCGGGCGGTGGAAACAGCCCAGGCAATCTGGAGCGATGTTGTCGAAGACATGGTCGCCGCACTAGACTACGCGGCCGCCAATCCGGCCGAAGTCGAGTTCGAGCAAGACTCCATGCTGCATACCTACGCGATGCATCTGTGCGCCGAGAAACGCGAGACTCGAGCCTTGGCGCCGATTCTTCGGATGCTGTTGCACCCCGACCCGGCGGTGTTGGAGGGGCTGTTCGGCGATACCCTTACCGAAGGCGCCGGACGCATCATCGCGCCTTGTGGTTAACGGACGTCTCGAGCGCAAGACACTCACCGCCTATCTGCGCGAGCTGCTCGAGGAGCGACTCGAACGCGAACCGTCGTACGTATGGAACGCTGTTTCCGAGGCAGCCGCCGTGCTTGCCGCTAGCGAATTGACGCCGGCGGTAGAGAAAGTATACGAGGAGGGGCTAACCGACGGCATCTTCATCTCACCGGAGCAAGCCTTGCGCGGCCTCGCGAAAGACGTTGATGCCGCCATAGATACGCTGCGGGGGACCCCGCATATGCGCTGATCGACGATACGGTGGCCGAGATGGAATGGTGGGCGGCATTCCGCAGCGAGGGCAATCGGACGTTCACCCGTCGGCAAGCCCGATCGCTGCTGGAAGCCGCGTCGGGACCGGCATCGGCGGTTGACCCGGAAGAGGCTGAACGGCTCGGCGGCACGGTTCGGTGAGAACAACGGAAGATCGGCCGCAACGACCCGTGCCCCTGTGGCAGCGGCCGTGAGTTCAAGAAGTGCTGCGGGCCGTGAGCCGCCGGACCGATAGCCAGGGCACGGACAGCAACCGCACAGACAACAACGCGGCCCCCACTGCACAAGGCTGTTCGGGCGACGGCCGTCACAGCACACCGCCATGCCTGCGTGAGCATCGCTCCGGACGCTGAACGGTCTCAGCCTCCCGGGTCACTCCGTCCGGGGTCGCGCCGCCAGGGCATCACTACCCGCTCCAGGGCCTTGAGGCCCGTAGTCAGCCCGACGCCGAGAATCATGACGACCACCAGCCCGGCGTACATCTTATCTGGAGAGAGAATCTCCCAGTAGTAGAAGGTGAGGTATCCGACGCCGGTGCGAGATCGAACGAACTCTATCGCGATAATGACGATCAACGCGGTTCCAAGGGCGATGCGAAGCCCCCCGAAGATGACCGGCAGAGCCGCCGGGATGATGACGTGCCGAAACATGCGCCGGCCGGTGGCGCCGTAGTTGCGGCCTGCCTCGAGGTAGACCGGCTCAATGTCGCGCACCCCGACCATGGTGTTGATCGCGACCAGGAAAAACGCCGATATCGCCACGACGGCGATCTTTGGCCCCTCGCCGAACGGATTGGGGAACACCAGCATCATGATCGGGAAGATCGCAATCTTCGGCAGCACGTAGAAAGCCGACAGCGTCGCGTCGACCATCGCGCGCACCGTCCTGCTTACGCCCATAACCATCCCGAGCAGCACACCCGGCACCGCCCCAATCGCAAAACCGGCGAAGACCCTCATCAGGGTTGCAAACAGGTGGCTCTCGGCCGTAAACGCAGCGGCACCGTCCTTCAGTCCATCCTCGGCCAGGCGCGCGGGAATCTCCCACGGGCGGCCGAAGAGCGAGGTGCCGGTGAACTCGTCGAATCCCGTCGCCAGCTCCCACAACGCGCGCACGATACGGGTGGGCGGCGGGAACCAGGTTGGGCTCAGTATCTCGGCGCCTACGACGAGCTGCCATCCCGCGAGCAGCACCAGCGGAAACGCCACAGCCAACGAGCGCTCGTACGTCCTCGCGAAGCGCGCGGGAACCAGGAGCGCGCCCTGTTCGGCGATACGCACTAGAAGCACGAAATTGACCAACGCGGCGGCCCACCACAACGGCTCCCACAGTCGGAGCACGGTCATCGCACCGTTAAATAGAACGAATAGCGCAACCCACCGCAGCAGCACGGTGCCGGCTGCCGGGCTCATCAAGCCGGCCCCGGTGTGCGCCTTGCCGTCCTCCTCGCGCGTCCGGTTTCGTTGCCCGCCACTGCTCATGCGTTTTCCTCCATCGACCGCTGCACCTCGTCGCGAAGCTCCTCCCATATTTGGTACGACAGCCGGGAGAATTGGGGATCGGTAGTCGTCTGCAGGGTGCGGGGCCGCTCAAGCGGTACAGTGAACTCGGCCTTGTTCGTCCCCGGATGAGCGGTCATGAGCACCACGCGATCGCCGAGGAGCACCGCCTCCTCGATGCTGTGGGTAACGTACATCACCGTCTTGCGCCGGCTCTGCCAAATGCGAAGCAGCTCCTCCTGCAGCACCGTTCGGGTCTGAGCATCGAGGGCGCCGAGCGGCTCGTCCATGAGTAGTATCTCCGGGTCATTGGCAAGAGCGCGCGCAATGCCGACGCGCTGGCGCATTCCCCCCGAAAGCTGATGCGGATAGTGGTGGGCGAATCGCCGCAGCCCCACCCGATCGATCCACTCGGCGGTTCGGGCATCGCGTTCTTTTCTCGGCACGTTCCGCATCGCGAGACCGAATGCGACGTTCTCCGAGACCGTCTTCCACGGGAACACCGCGTACTCCTGAAACACCATACTGTTCAGCGGCCGACCGTCCTCGGCGTCGCGGTGGATCTCCAGCCGGCCCGAGGTCGCCTCCATGAGCCCCGCCACGATACGCAGGAACGTGGACTTCCCGCAGCCGGAGGGGCCCACAAGACAGACGAACTCTCCCTCACGAACGTCAAGCGAGAAAGATCTAACCGCTTCAACTCTCTGTCGGGGACCCGCAAAGCTCTTGCAGATCCCCTCGGCGGAGATCTTCGTCACTCAGTACGTCCCCAGTACCGAACGCGCCCATTCCACGAACGAGGTGTTGGTTACCCGCGTCGGTTCCAGCGGCCGCGTGTACTCGGTTCGCCCGTTCTCGCGATGTACGCGCTCCACGTCGCGCAGTC
Organism: Spirochaetaceae bacterium; assembly: GCA_003552665.1. Lineage (GTDB taxonomy): Bacteria > Spirochaetota > Spirochaetia > DSM-27196 > SLAA01 > B1Sed10-166. The sequence continues at coordinate 7,423 of PUNW01000130.1, forward strand.
CGTCGAGCGATATCTCCTGGTTCGGGTCATAGATTACCGGAACTCCGCTGCGGAGCGCTTCCTCGGTAGTGTTGATGTGCGCCAAGTAAGCGCGAAGATTCTCCCGAGACAGATAATCGTCGCCCTGCATCATTCGCGCCGCTTCCATTAGCGCCAGGACGAATCGGCGCGCCACCTCGGGGCGTTCGCGGACGAAGCGGTCCGAACCCACAAAGGCCACCGTCATTGCGCCGGGAGTGAGGTCCTCGGCCAGCGTCACTGCGTCCCCGGCGGCAAGCACCTGGTCGGCAAACGGCGAACCGAGAATCGCGGCGTCAATCGAGCCCCCGGCGAACGCGGCCGGCATATCGGGATTGCCGATGTTCAGCGCTTGGACGTCGCGTATAGTCAGGTCGCCGCGCTCAAGCGCTTTGGCGGCCAGGTACTCGCCGCCGCTTCCCGGACCGCCCGCCATGGCAAGCCGCCTGCCCCGCAGATCCGCGACCGATTGCACGCGACCGGAGTCCGCGAGGTCTCGCCGCACGAGCAGCTTGGTGGGGCTGCCCTCGATCGGCTCGAGCGCGCCCGGCGCGATGATACTGAGATCCATTCCCCGCGCCCACGCGTTCCAGGTGGAGGCGACCATCGCAATCCCCCCAACATCTACCTGTCCCTGGGTAAGGAAGGCGATGATTTCGGTCCCCGATCGCACCGACTGAACTTCAACATCAAGCCCGTATTTGTCGAATATGCCCCGTGAAGCGGCGACGTACAGGGTTGCAAACTTCATAATCGGCACATACGCCGCCACTACCCGCTCTCTGGGTTGCAGCGGCTCCACCGTTTGCTGCGCCGGCAGATTGGCCGCAACCGCTAGCACCAGCACCATCGGCAGCAGCGCCCCGGCAAGAATTCTACGCCTCATACAGCTTTCCTCCCTTCTCTTGCGGATTCTCCTTATGAATGCACATGATACGCAAATGTATTCATGTGTAC
>PUNW01000329.1 GCA_003552665.1 Spirochaetaceae bacterium
CAAGCGCGCGCGACGCGCGCAAGATCGCACGGTTCGGCGCGCCTCCCGTTGGTGCCGCCGGTGTCGCCCGTGCCGTTGATGCCGCCCGTGCCGTTGATGCCGCCGGTGCCGCCCGTGCCGCCGACCCACCGCGGTCGGCTATTCGCCCTTTTTGCTGTTTTCGGTTTGTCTCCTGTAGAAGCATCGGCTCTGTTTCTCCCAGCTGACTCCGGTTGCCGGCTCCGGCGGATGCGCGCGCCGCTCCGTCGGATGCGCGGCGCCTTACGGCGCAGTCTGCGCTGCCGACGACGGGCAGCTCGGCCGCCGCCGCATTCGACGCGCGGCGGTCTCGGCGTCGAGCGCAAACAACGGGGATATTTCCACCGCCTGCTCGGTAGGCTCACAACCCCCGAACTCGAGCAACCTGCGGTCGTAAGACTCCAAAGCGCGCGAGGCCGCGAGGAGATCCTCCGCCCGCGTTAGCGGCACATAACCGGCACGCTCGTCGAGCTCAACCGCCATTACCCGCGTCCCGCCGTGCAACAGCTGCGACAGCCGCAACCGTAATCGTATCCCATGCCGACCATCGTTATCAGCATTATCGGCTTTTCCCGCGTCTCCCCCAAGACCTGCCACCGGGATTCGCGAGAGGTCGAACGGCAGGGCGGTGAACGTGCCGGCAAACTCGTCCAACTCCAGCACGCCCGCTCCGCTCGGCCGAAAGCGCGCTCCTCGCGCGCCACGTGCGCCACGCGCCGCCACCGCCTCGAGAGTCAGCGCATTCCGGTGAACCAGGTGCACTCCCAACAGCTCGAACGCCGGGAAGGTCGCAAGCGGGTTGTCGGCCGGAACCAACAACACACGTCCGGCGCCGCGTTCCGCGCAGAAGCGCCGGAAGGAGGTCGAACACAACAGCCGCAGCGACCCCGCGAGACCGGACCAGTAGCTCGGCACAGTGCCGTCCGCAGCTACTACCGCGGTGCCGTCGGGATGAACCAGGGGGAACGGCTGCTGGGCAATCACCACCAAGCGTCCTTTGCGAAGACCAAAACGGCGCTTGCCGCGGATGTACGCCCGGACTGCGGCCACCTGCGACTCCGGTACCGCGATCACCCAGGTTGGATGGCGGCCGGCGGCGTAGGTGGCAGCGAGCAGGCGTTCGGCGATAAGCTGCAGCATCGAAAGCTGCCGCACTGCGGTGAACGGGGCCAACGGCGGGTATCCCGATTCCGGCCCCACCCGCGCGTTGGACAGCGGCGTGAAGACCACGCAGTCGCTGCCGGCGAACGCGGCCGCACCGCAAAAGCGATACGCTTTGCGAGCCGCGCGCAGCTTAGCGCTCGACGCATCCGCCGCGCCGGCACCGTCGCTCGCGTCTTCGCGGTTTGCCGCCTGAACGGGCGTTTCCGCCGCGCGCGGTTCCGCGCCGGCAGCTGCTCGCTGCCGGGAAACCAATGAGATAATCTGCATGCGCTGCGGCGCTACCGGATCGGAGTGCGGCGCGCGGGCTCCCTTCCCGACCACGGCTCGGAGATCCTGCCACAACCGCGGGGGGTAACGGCGCAGCTCACGCTCGAGCGTACGCTGCGCCGCGCTCCCGAGCTTGGAGCGTGACGCCTCACTTACGATGTCCGCATCTATCATCGGCTTCGGGACCCCGAGCCCGGCCAGCCGCGTGCTCACGCCCCGTGCACGATAAGCGCAATTGAGGATCGCGTGGCGAACCGCCTGCACGCGCCCTTTGTGGTCGGCGGCCCGGCCGGAGGCTTCCTGCAGCAGTCGCCGTGCTACCCCCTGGACGGTGTACTTCTTGGTATAGACGAGGTACTTGATACGAAACAGCTGCTGCAGCTCGCGCTCATGATACTCGCGTCTGCCGAACCCGTCCTTCGGTGGCGACAGCAGCGGGATCTCCTGTTCCCAATAGCGCAGGATATGCGGTTTGAGACCGAGGATGTCGCAAACCTCACCGATAGTTAACGGTCGCATCTCAGTTTCGTGATCGCTCGCGAATTTCAACCCGCACCGGGGTGCGCTGAAACCCGTATTCGTCCCTGATTCGATTCTTGATATAAGTTACGTAGCTCTCGGGCACATCTTTCTTTCGGCCGGCGAAGATCACGAACACGAGCGGACGCGTGCCGGTCTGGGTAGCGTACAGCAGCTTCGGACGGCGCCCTCTGACCATCGGCGGCGGGTTCTCCTCCACCCACGCCTGCAGAGCGCGATTCAACTGCCCGGTATCAACGCGCTCGTCGAGCTCCCGGTTCACCTGCTCCGCGGTCTTCAGCATCCGTTTGATTCCGTGCCCCGTGCGGGCGGAGACCGGGACGATTGGGGCGAACTGCAGCACCGGGAAAACGAAGCGCACCCGATCCCGGACGGCCTCGAACTCGTTCGGTGCGCCGGTCATCAGGTCCCATTTGTTCAACACCAGCACCACACCGCAGCCGCGCTTGACGACCAGCCCCGCAATCTTCTTATCCTGCTCGGTCACGCCCTTCTGTGCATCGATCACCAGCAACACAACATCGGCTTCGCTGAGCGTAGCTACCGCCCGGTTCACCGAGTAATACTCAAGCGGTTCATCGACTCGGCTCCGGCGGCGCATGCCGGCAGTATCCAACAGCCGGAAGCGCCGGTGCCCGAACTGGAACTCGCTCTCCACCACGTCACGCGTGGTTCCCGGTACCGCATCGACGAGCGAGTGTTCGCGACCGAGGAGTCTGTTCGCGAGCGTCGACTTGCCGGTGTTGGGTTGGCCGAGTATCGAGAGCGTTATCGGCTCATCGCGCTCAGCTGCCGCCACGCGGTTCGCATCCGCGGGCGCCGCCTGCGCTTCCGGCGGCTCCGGCGCGTCGCTCTCGCCGCGCGTAGCAACCGCCGGCGCCTCAGCCTCGCCGGAGCGGTCTTCCGGCCCCGCCAGAGGCTCGAGGCGCCGCACCAACTCCTCGCGCAACTCGTCGAAGCCACGGCCGTGTTCAGCCGAAACCCCGATTACCGGGTCAAAGCCGTAGCGAAAGAACTCGTACAGCCCCAGCTCACGCTCACGGTTGTCGATCTTATTGACCACCAGCAGAACCTTGTCCCTAAAGCGATGCATGTGCTCGAGCAGGAGCTCGTCTTCCGGAGTCACCTGCTCATACTCGAGCATCAGGAGGACGACGTCGGCCTCCTCGATCACCTGCAGCGCGCGCTCGGCTACGCGCCGGTCGATCGTCGAATCTCCGGCGTTGTAGCCGCCGGTATCGGTGAGGACGACCCTGAACCTCTCGAGCTCGGCGTGCCCCGTAACCGGGTCGCGCGTGACTCCCGGAGTACGCTCGGTGATCGCACGCCGACGACCAATGAGCCGATTAAACAGAGTAGACTTACCGACATTCGGGCGGCCGGCAATCGCAACGCGCAACATCCTCAGTACACCTTCACATCGAAGCGTTTCTGCATGACGTCGGCCACGAAGGCGTCCACTTCCTGATACGAACGCATCTCCATCACCGTCCCGACAAGCTCTTCGGCCTCAGAGACCGTGACCGAACGGATAATGCGCTTCACCTCCGGTATGCCGACCGAGCTCATGCTGTACTCATCAAGACCGAGGCCGAGCAGGATTACCGTCGCTTGAGGGTCCCCCGCCATTTCGCCGCACATTCCCACCGGGATACCGACAGCATGTGCGCTTTCGATCACGGTCTTCAGCAAGCGCAACACGCCGGGGTGAAACGGCTCGTAGAGATACGCGATCTTCTCGTTGCCGCGGTCCACTGCGATCGTATACTGAATCAGATCGTTAGTGCCGATCGAAAAAAAATCGACCTTGTGGGCGAGAATGTCGGCCGTCATAGCGGCCGACGGTACTTCGATCATGATGCCCACCGGAATGTCCTGCCGGATAGCCACCCCTTCGGTTCGCAGGTCGTACTTCACCTCGTCGAGAATCTCATAGGCGCGGTTGAGCTCCTCCACACCGGAGATCATCGGAAACATGATGCGCAGGTCGCCGTATACCGACGCACGCAGCAATGCCCGCAGCTGCACCTTGAACAGATCCACGCGTGAGAGACAGAATCGAATGGCGCGCCAACCGAGAATCGGATTCTGCTCGCTAAAGCCGCCGAGCACCGGAGCAATCTTGTCGCCGCCGAGATCCAGAGTGCGAATCGTCACCGGCTTGTCCTGCAACGAGGTCAGCACCTGCGAGTAGGCCTCGTACTGTTGCTGCTCGCTGGGAAGGCCGAGTCCGCGCAGGAACAGAAACTCCGAACGATACAGGCCTACGCCGTCGGCGCCGTGTGACGCGAGCGCGTCTACTTCCTCAGGAACCTCGATATTGGCCTTGAGCGACAACAGCTTCCCGTCCCGCGTCTCAGCCGGCAGTTCATTGAGGCCCATCAACGCCACTTCGCGTTTGCGCCACTCGCGCTGCACGCGGAAGTACCGTTTCTTGGTCTTGTCGTCCGGATAGGTAATGACGCGCCCGCGGTTGCCGTCGACGACTATCTCGTCTCCGGTGCGAACAACCTGCGAGATCCGCGACAGTCCGAGCACAGCCGGGATCTCGAACGCCCGCGCGAGGATAGCGGTATGCGATGTCTTACCGCCGGCGTCGAGGGCTATACCCTTGACCATGCGTTTGTTCATCCCAATCGCATCAGAGGGCATCAGTTCGTGCGCGACGAGAATGACTTCCTGCTCCAGATCAGACAGCGAGATGCGCTGCCGGAACATGAGGTGGTTCAGAATACGCTTTGCGACGTCGTAGATGTCGGATGTACGCTCGCGCAGATACTGGTCTTCGGCACGTTGCAGCTTCTCGACCTGTTCCTGGATGAAGCGGTAGAGAACCCACTCGACATTCAGACGGTTCTTCTGAAGCCGGCTCTCGATACTCGCGGTGAACTCCGGATCGCTGAGCAGCAACAGGTGTGATTCCAGCATTTCAAGCTGGTTTCCCTCGTTCGTGCCGGAAACCTGTTTCAGCCCACCGAGCTCGGCCGTCGCTTTATCAACGGCTACGGTAAAGCGTTCGAACTCCGCGTCAACCTGGGTATCGTCTATCTTATAGCGCGGAATCGTGGGTGTATCGTCGACGTACAGAAAGGCCTGTCCGATCGCGATCCCCGGAGACGCCGATATACCGCTGAGCTCGTTCATTGTTCGGCAACTATACGTCGATTACCGGAATGGTGTCAAACTTAACTGTTTCGTGCCGATACTATTAGACGAGATGGCGCGTAAAGGCAAACAACGCAAAGCACACTTCGGCGTCTTATTCTGGATGGTTTTCATCCTGTTCGTGGTCGTCCTCTACCTCTATCATCGTGAGGATATCCGGCAGGTCGTCGACCGCACCGGCATCGCCGATGTTATCACCGAGCGTATCTCCCCTGACCGCGCTGCCGACGATGGCGACCAACCCGACGATTCCGGAGAGCCCCGCCCTGAGCCGGACCCGAACGACATCCCGGACACCCGAGGACCGGACGGATCGGACCCCGACCATCCGCCGATCGACCGCGACGACAGCGACGAGCCCGGGACCGAAGACCGCGAACCGTCCGAACCTGCAGATCCCGAAGGCGAAGCCGAGGCCGACGCCCGCGACGAGGACTATGATGCATCCGCCGAACCGGCGCCTGAAAGTGACCCTGAGCATCGTGAGCGCCGCTACGGCATCTATTTTATCCGCGTCACCGACGAAGGTCAGATCTACGCCGAACGAGTGGAACGGCGGGTGCGGTTCACCGACAGCCCGATGACCGCCACCATCAGGGAGCTGATGCGAGGCCCCACGCTCGAGGAGCTCGACTCCGGATTCCTGAACCTCATCCCTGATGATGCCGAGCTAATCTCAGCCTGGGTGCGCGACGGTACCGCATATCTGAACTTCAGCGAATCCTTCCAGTTCAACACCATGGGCGTGGAAGGGCTCGTCGCGCAGCTGAAACAGATCGTCTACTCAACCACCGAGTTCCCGACCGTTGACCGCGTCCAGATTTTGATCGAGGGCGAGCGCATCCGCTACCTCGGCGGCGCCGGCGTATATGTCGGCGAGCCACTGCAACGCGAATCCTTCGGCTGACTGTACCAACCGCGTGCGTGTACCCACAACGCGCGTGTACCACAACAGCGTAGCGTGCACCAACAGCGTGCGGGGCAGTTCAGGGGCCGGCAAGCTCGGCTGCAACGCGGTCTACCAGCTGCTCGCGCGTCGGCTGTGCCGTCGGCCGTGCCGACTGCTCAAGACCGCACGCATCCTCAGCCGCAACCAACAGAAACACCTCGCGATTGCCGCGACGCCCGCTTACCACCGACGGCGCCGCGTTGCACACCTCTACCCCCTCGCGTTCAAGCGCTTGAATCGTCGCCGTGACGATCGCCACGACCTCATCGCCGCTGCGCACGATACCGTCGAACCGTGCACCGGAAGGATCGTTTGGGACAACCACTCCGCGCTCGAACTGCGGTTTGCAGAGTACGAGCGCAACCTTCTCGCGGGTAAGCCCGAGGATGGTACCGGTGATTCCCAATAGTGAGCGAAACGAGAGGTCGGCCACCGCACGGTCGGCAGGTGGGTCAAGCCGGTCAACGGCGCTTATGTTGGTGCGCTCGTGGACCACCACGCGCGGGTCACGTCGCAGCCGGTAATCGAGTTGATTGTATCCCACGTCCACCGCGTGCACACAGCTCGCACCGTGCTGCAGAAGGCAGTCGGTGAAGCCGCCGGTGGAAGCGCCGGCGTCGAGGAAGACCTTATCGGCAACCGCAAACCCGAGCGTCTGCAACGCGTGCTCGAGCTTATCGCCGCCGCGCGAAACGTATCGAGTTCCACCGCCGATAGCAACGCCGGCGTCAGCGCGCACGCGCCGCTTGGGGTCGCGTACCGTCTCACCCTCGACGCGAACTTCCCCGCACATCACGGCCGCGTGCAGCTCCTGCTTGGAGCGCTCAGGGTACCGGATTCGAAGGAGCTCAAGAAGCGAGCGTCGTTTCATGACCAGCGCTACACAAGTGACTCTTCGCGCAGCCGTGTGATCGAGAGGGCCCGTCCGGACTCGGCATCGATCTCGATGCGCACCCCGTGGATCGCCGCGCGGTTATCGGATACCTCATTACGCAGCGGAAGCTGCGTGAGCGATCTCTGAATGCTGATCTGCGGCTGAAAGCCGATGACACTGTCGATTGGGCCGCTTGCCCCGATATCGGTGATGTAGGCGGTGCCTTTCGGCAGTATGCGTTCGTCTGCGGTCTGGATATGCGTGTGCGTGCCGAATACGGCCGAGACTTCACCGTCCAGATACATCGCAAACGCTTCCTTCTCATCAGTTGCTTCGGCATGGAAGTCAACCACGATGCACGGGGTCTGTGAGCGCACCTTCCTCACAAGCTCACGCCCGAGCTTGAACGGACAATCGGTATGCGGCATCCGGCGGCGGCCTTGCAGGTTTAGGACGGCAAGCTTCAAACCGCGATGCTCAAACACGCAGCTGCCGTGACCGGGGGCGCCGCCCGGATAGTTCGCCGGACGCAGAATGAACTCCTGCCGGTCAAGGTAATCACGCACCTCACGCTTCTGCCAGATGTGGTTGCCAGTTGTGAGCACGTCGGCTCCGGCGGAGAGGAGCTTGCCGGCCAGCTCCTCGGTCACACCGAAGCCTTCGGCCGTGTTCTCGACATTGAGCACGACCGCGTCGGCGCCGTGCCTTTTGCGAATACCGGCCAATCCGGTGACCACCGCGCGGAAGCCCGATTGCCCGATGACATCCCCCAAACAGAGGATTGTTTTGACCGTTCCCATGCAGTTATCGTGCGTACTCTACAATCCGGGTTTCGCGAATCATCGTCACCTTGATACGTCCCGGATAACGCAGCTGCGCTTCGATCTTCTTAGCGATTGCCTTAGCTATCTCCTTCGCCTCGGCGTCGCTCACCGTCTCATGGTCCACCATGATCCGTAGCTCCCGGCCGGCCTGAATGGCATACGCTTTCTCAACGCCGGTGAAGTCCTCGGCGATCCGCTCAAGGTTCTCGAGCCGTTTGATGTAGTTATCCAGCGTCTCGCGTCGTGCGCCGGGTCGCGAGGCCGACAATGCATCGGCGATCTGCACGATAACCGACTCCACGCAGGTATGCGGGACGTCTCCGTGATGCGCGGCGATGCTGTTGATCACTCGCTCGTCTTCCTCGAGGCGTTTCGCAAGCTCTACCGCAAGCTCCACATGGTTGGAGTCACCGTTGCTCTCGATCCCTTTGCCGATATCGTGCAACAGTCCCCCGCGCTTCGCAGCGTCACGGTCGGCTCCAACCTCGGCTGCAAGCATGCCGGCGAACACCGCCACCTCTTTACTGTGCGCGAGGACATTCTGTCCGTAACTCGCCCGAAAATAGAGCCG
>PUNW01000293.1 GCA_003552665.1 Spirochaetaceae bacterium
CCACGTAGATGCGGCGGTCGTTGATCCCCTTGCTGTAGGCGGTGCGTATATAGTCTTCGCCGCGAATCTCGAGCACCGCCGAGCGCATCAGCCGCACGATCTGGCCCAGCGGGAACAGCCCGAGCGACACCGCGGGCAGCACGATTGAGTTCCAATGCCCGCGGCCGAACGAAGGCAGCCATCCGAGGTTGACCGAGAACACCAGAATGAAGATCAGCGCAATCCAGAAGTTGGGCACCGTCTGGCCGACAAGCCCCACCCCGCGCGCCAGGCTGTCCCAGATGCTCCCCGGATTCGAGCCGCCGATGACCCCGAGCGGCACCCCCACCAGTACTGCAAACAGGAGCGCGCTCAACGCGAGCTCCACCGTCGCCGGCAGCCGCGTCACCACCAGCGCCATCGCCGGCGCACGGTAGTGCACCGAGTTTCCGAAATCACCTCGTATCGCGCCGCTGAAGAACTCGGCAAACTGCACCGGAAGCGGGCGATCGTAGCCCATCAGTGCTCGCAGCTCGGCGATGTCCTGAGCCGATGCCTCGCGCGGCGCCATGAGCCGCGCGGGGTCACCGGTCAGACGGACCAGAAAGAATACCAGCACTATTACTCCCAGAAGCAGGAGCACCGACTGAACGGCCCGTGATAGCAGGTAGCGCTGCATATCCCTACTCGATATAGACGTCCATCAGATAATAATCCTCAGCTCCTCGCGGGCGATAGTTCCGCACCCGGTCGCGAGTCGCTTCAAAGGTCTCCGGAGAGTACAGGTAGATGAACGGCGGATTCTCGTGCATATAGCGGTGAAGCTCGCTGTACAGCTCCGCGCGTTCCTGCTCGTCGAAGGTGACGCGAATCTGTTCGAGGTAGTCGTCGATCTCAGACTCCGACCAGGCAGAATACGGTGCGTCCCAGCCGCCGAGCGCTCCGGTCAGCCGCGGCAGCGCTTCCCCGCGCTCAGACCAGCTGTCGGCAAACAGCGGAGGCAGCTCTTTGTCAGCCTGCAGATCCCAGAAGCGGCCGCTCTCCATGATGTCCAGATCGGCCTCGATTCCGACCTCGGCGAGATACCCCTGAATGGCCTCCACAACCTCCTCGAAATGGGAGTAGACCCCGGAAGGCGCCGCGAAACCCATCGAGAAGCCGTCTTCATACCCGGCTTCGGCGAGCAGCTCGCGCGCCCGGTCCGGATCGTAGGGGTACGGGTCGATCGTCTCGTCATATCCGAGGTTGAACCGCGTGAGCAGACCGGTTGCCGGCTCGGCGTAGCCGCCGAACAGCGCGTTGATGATCGCTTCAATGTCCACCGCGTAGTTCATCGCGCGGCGAACGCGCACGTCCTCGGTAGGCTCACCGACACCGCTGGTGAGGTTATTGAAGGTGACATAGAATACGCGATCGAGCGGATAGGTGATCACCTCGATCCCCGTACCGCGCTCCAGCTGCTGCGCCTGCTCGTAGTCGAGCTGATTGACGATATCGATCTCATCGGTCTGGATTGCAGCTACACGCGTAGCCGACTCGGGAATCGGACGAAAGACCACCCGATCCAGGTGCGGCAGCCCCTCGCGCCAGTAGTTTTCGTTGCGCTCCATCACCACGCGCTCTTCCTGTACCCACTCGACGAACTTGAACGGCCCGGTTCCGACCGGGTTGCGGCTGAACTCATCGACCCCGACCTCTTCGGCGTACTCCGGCGGCACCATGTTCCAGTGCTGTGCCATAGAGGTCAGCAGCAGAACGTCGGGCTCGTCGGTGCGGACCACAACGGTGTACTCATCGATCGCCTCGACCTCCTCAGCGCGGTTCCAGTAGGTGCGCCACTGCATGCCCTCGGCACGCCCGCGTTCCCAGGAGTAGACCACGGCGTCGGCGTTGAACGGCTCGCCGTTGTGAAACTCAACCCCTTCGCGCAGATAGAAGGTGTACTCGGTACCGTCGTCCGAAACCTCCCAGCTCTCGGCAAGCGCGGGCTCGATCTCCAGGTCGTCGTTCTGGAAAACCAGACTGTCGAACATCTGCCACGAGACGTTCTGCGAATGCCGTACCGCCGCAATTGAGGCATCAAGCGAGTCAGGGTTGGCCGGCACCGCCACCCGGAGCTCGTTGCGCGGCGCAGGCTCTTCGGCAGCCCCGCCTGCGTACAGCATACCGCCCGCCGCCAACACCAAAGCCGCGACCACGAGCGTGCGCGTCCAGCCACCCCAGTTTCTGTTCTTCTGCATGTAGAACCCTCCTTAACGATTCACTTCGTTCAACTTCATGCGTTCAACTCGCACCGAACCAGTTGAGCGGTTCGGTCGCAATGTTCTGATAAATATGCTTAACCTCGGTATATTCCTCAAGCCCTTGCTTACCGAGCTCGCGCCCAATTCCTGATTGCTTATAACCTCCCCACGGCGCCTGCGCAAAGTAGATGTTGAAGTCGTTGATCCAGACCGTGCCCATGCGCAGCGCCGCCGCCACGCGCTCGGCCTTGTTCTGGTCTTTGCTCCAAACCGCGCCGGAGAGCCCGTAGATCGTGCTGTTGGCCCACTCCACCGCCTGCTCCTCGCTCGCAAAGCGCTCCACGGTGAGCACCGGTCCGAAATGCTCTTCCTGTACGATGCGCATCTCATTGGTGCAGTCGATGAAGATCGTCGGTTCGTAGAAGAAGCCCTTCTGCAACGCCGGGTCGTCCGGCCGCTTGCCGCCGAGAATGAGCGTGGCACCTTCCTTTTTGGCGAGCTCCACATAGTGCTCCACCTTGGCGCGGTGCTCCTCGGAAATGAGCGGTCCGCATTCGGTTGAGGGGTCGAACGCCTCGCCGAGCTTGATCTTCGCCGCCCGGGCCTTCACCGCTTCCACGAACTTGTCATGGATGGAGTCCTCCACCAGAAGCCGTGCGCCGGCCGAACAGACCTGCCCGGCGTGAAAGTAGACCGCGTTCAGCGCGTAATCCACGGCCAGATCGAACTCCGCATCGGCGAACACGATGTTCGGATTCTTGCCCCCGAGCTCAAACGCCACGCGCTTCATATTCCCGGAGGCCGCCTGCATGATATGCATGCCGGTGGCGATGCCGCCGGTAAACGAAATGAGATCGACGTCATGATTGGCGGCAAGCTCGTTGCCGACGGTGGGGCCCGGGCCGAGCACCAGGTTAACCACGCCCGGCGGATAGCCGACCTCTTCAGCGAGCTCGGTGATCTTGATGGTTGTGAGCGGAGTCCCCTCGCTCGGCTTCATCACGATAGTATTCCCGGCAGCGAGCGCCGGGGCCATCTTCCACGAGGCCTGCAGCAACGGATAGTTCCAGGGCGAGATCTGCCCGCACACGCCGACCGGCTCGCGCACCACGCGGCTGACGGTGTTGGGAATCGGCGACGCAATCATCTCGCCGCTGTCCTTGTCCGCCAGCCCGCCGAAGTAGCGAAAGATGCCGGCGATGTCGTCCATGTCGACCTTGCTCTCCTCAAAGGTCTTGGCGGTATCCAGGCTCTCAAGCCGGGCGAGCTCTTCTTTGTCACGTTCCACAAGGCGTGCAAGCTCCTCAAGCATCTTGCCCCGCTCGGCAGCCGAGGTCTGCCGCCACGGGCCCGAATCAAAGGCGCGACGCGCGGCGGCGATTGCTTTGCGGGCATCTACCCGGTCACCCTCGGTGACGGTGGCAATCTCGCGTTGGTCATAGGGGTAGATGATCGTACGGGCCGCCCCCGACTCGGCCTCTACCCAAACGCCGTCGATGTACATTTTACCACGCTTTTCCAGATCCATGATGTTCTCCTTACCACAGCGACCCGGCGGACACGGTGAGATCCTGCCCGGTAACGCCCACCGCTTCGTCGCGGCACAGATACGCTGCGAGCGCTCCGATCTCTGCCGGCTGAATCATGCGCTTCTGCGGATTGTTCGCCTTCTCTTCGTTGATCAGCTCTTCGCCCTTCTTCTTCAGCTGCTTCTCGGCAATGTCCGAGAGCCATTCGGTGCCGAAGGTGGTCTCAACCCAGCCGGGGCTGATGGTGTTGGCCGTAACCAACGCCTCGGCGCCTTCCTGCGCCACCGCGCGGGTGAATCCGCATACCGCCGCCTTCGAGGCGCAGTAGGCCGGAGAGTAGGGTGCGCCGACCGACGCAGCAGTGGAGGCGATGCTGATGATACGGCCCCAGCCGCGCTCGATCATGCCGGGCAGCACTTCACGGGTCATGCGAAACACGCCGTTGATGTTCACGTCCATGACTTTGTTCCAGAGCGCTTCACTGTGCCCGCTGGTAGGATGCTCGGCGGTGATGCCGGCCGCATTGGCGAGGATATCAACCTTGCCGAACGCTTCGACTGCAACCCGGTAGAAGTTCTTCACCGATTCGGTATCACACACATCGAGCTCAACCGCGATTGCCTTGACCCCGAACGCTTCGATCTCCGCGCGGGTGCGCTCGAGCTCTTCCTCGCCGGGCCGGTTGACCAGCTCACCGTCGGCATTCTTGGCGCTGCTCTTTGAGAGCAACGAACCGATTGCAACATCGGCGCCGTGCTCGGCAAACGCCAACGCCATCGCACGCCCCATTCCCGAGGCACCACCGGTAACGAGGGCCGCACGACCCTTCAGATACTTCAGATCCATCACTACACTCCTTATTCGGTTGAATTATGGTATGGTCGCCTGACCGAAGGTCAACAGACCGTTAAGCAAGAATAATGCCGAGAGTGTACCCGTTTTTTTCAAACGGGTCAAATGCTTCGTGTTCTATAGGTATAAATTTCCGATAATCCCCTGCCCACCCGGTTTCGCCAGCGAAAGGAACCTCCGACGGAATTTTTGGCTAGTTTTCTCGGTCTTTGGAGCAAAGATCCCGATAAATCCGTTGCTTTTTTGCCGAATACCGTCTATGCTTTTAATTCGATCACGAAGGAAAATTTGGGAGCAGCAATGATCCTAAAGCATAACAATTTTTCACGTTTTCACGTGCAAAGGGAGGATTCCGCATGAAAGGTGACGGAAACTTGAGAAGGGTTGCCCTCGGCGGCGTGCTGCTGCTGCTGGCGGCCATGGTGTTTGCCGGCGGTGCGCAGGAGGCCGAGGAAGCGGCTGAGATCGCTCCGGAATGTCAGCTGGTGCGATTCGTCGAGGTAAACTGGATGGACATCGAGGCGACCACGGCGACGACGCGGCTGGTGCTGGAAGGCCTGGGCTACGAGACCACCTCGGAGGTGGTGTCGGTTCCAATCGCCTATCAGGCGCTCGAGTCCGACGACGCCGATGTATTTCTCGGCAACTGGATGCCGTCGATGGCTACCATTTCGGACGCGTTCATCAAAGAACGCGGGACGGTAGACTCGGTGCAAACGAACCTCGAGGGCGCCAAGTACACCCTCGCGGTGCCGCGCTATGTCTACGAGGCGGGCGTCCAGGACTTTGCGGACCTCATCAACTACAAGGATGAGTTCGGCGCAAGCATCTACGGCATTGAAGCCGGAAACGACGGCAACGAGCTGATTCAGCAGATGATCGACGAGGACGCCTTCGGGCTGTCGGAGTTCGAGCTGATTGAGTCGAGCGAGGCCGGGATGCTCGGCGAGGTCAACAGCGCCACGCGCAACGAGGAATGGATCGTGTTTCTCGGCTGGCAGCCGCATCCGATGAATACCGAGTTCGAGATCGAGTACCTCTCCGGCGGTGACGACTACTTCGGCCCGGACTACGGCGCCGCTACGGTGCACACCAACGTGCGCACCGGCTACGCCGAGGAGTGCCGCAACGTCGGACAATTTCTCGAGAACCTGCGGTTCACGGTGGAGATGGAGAACGAGATCATGGCCGCAATCGACGCCGGGCAGGACGCTCGCGACGCAGGCCATGACTGGCTGGTCGAAAACCCCGAGATTCTCGAAGGCTGGCTCGACGGGGTGACTGCCCTTGACGGCAGCGACGGTCTGAGCACGGTTCGCGCGGCGCTCGGGCTCCAGTAGCACCCCCACCCGGGCAAAGGTCGGGCGCCTTGCCGCGGGCCGGCGTGGTGCCGTGGGTGGGCGGCCCCAGGTTGACCCAGGGCCGCGGGGCCCGGATTACCGGCCCGGGGCGGTTTCCGCCACGGGCCGGCGCCTCCGGCTCAGCCGCGCCCGGCGGCGGAGCTCATCTCAGCGTACTTTTCATCATTGTCACAATCCGCTGGAGGGATGCGAGGATCTGCATCTGCTCCCAACGTTCCAGCCTCGTAAACTGCTGCAGAAACTCGTCGCGCAACACGGTGGGCTTGTTCTGCATGACCTCATTCCCGTGTTCGGTTATCTGCAACATCACTCGCCGGCGATCCTGATCGCTGCGGATGCGGCGCACCAGACCGCGCCGTTCCAGACGGTCGGCGATATCGGTAATTGTAGCCTGGCTTAGACTCACCTTGTGCGCAAGCGTGCCGATCGGAACCCCGTCGGTTGCGGCAAGCTCGCGCATCACCACAAGCTGCGGCCCGGTCAGCCCGAACTGCTTCGAGAGCTGCTTGGAACGCAAATCGAACAGGCGGATGATCTGCCTCAACAGGTACAGCACCTCTGCGCTCAGATCCTCAGCCGCCGCCACCGTACCCACCGCCTTCAGCAGTTGCTCGCTCGCAGACTCCTGCCGGCCGGGCTCTTCATCCTCGAGAGGCAAATCATTCTCAGCCATGGTGTTTCTTCCTCACCCGCTATGATTATACTTTTCCCTAAGAAGTACAAGTGCCGACCCCGCTGAAGGAGCACCATATGCAACCAACGTACCGCGTGCAGCCACCGGTGGACGAACGACAGATCGCTGCGCTGCAGGAGCGCAGCGCCGAAGCGTTTCGTGCCGGCTACACTGAGGATCTGCGGAGCCGACGCGCTGTTCTCGACCGCCTCGCTCAACTTCTGCGTGAAAACGAGGGGCGCATCATTCAAGCGCTCGAGGCCGACTTCAGCAAACACCGCTTCGAAACCTGGATATCGGAGATTGGAACCTTGCTGCAGGAGCTCTACCACACGCGTAAACACCTGCGGGGATGGATGCGCCCGCGGCGCGTACCGACGCCGTTTTACCTCAGGCCGGCGCGCAGCCGCATCGTCCCGGAGCCGTTGGGAAGCGTTCTGGTGATCGCCCCGTGGAACTATCCGGTTTATCTCGCGCTTGCGCCGGCCATCGGGGCCCTCGCTGCCGGCAATACCGTGGTGCTGAAGCCCTCCGAGCTCACCCCGGTCTGCAGCGCGCTGCTCGCCGAGATTCTCCCCGCGGCGTTTGAACCCGGCGTGCTTCAGGTCGCCGAAGGCGGCGCGGAGGTCGCCCAGGCGCTGCTCGCCCGGCGCTGGGACTACGTCTTCTTCACCGGTTCGCCGTGCGTGGGCCGCGAGGTGTACAAGGCCGCAGCGGCTCACGGAACGCCGGTCACGCTTGAGCTCGGCGGGAAGAACCCGTGCGTAATCGCCGTCGACGCCGACCTCAAACGCGCGGCCGCCCGTATCGTGTGGGGCAAGTTCCTGAACGCCGGGCAGACCTGCATCGCACCCGATTACCTGCTGGTAGAACGCCCCGCGCGAGACCCCGACCGTTACGAGCGGGTCCTCGAAGCGCTCTGCGCCGAGCTACGCCGCGCCTACGGCGAGACGCCGCTCGAAAGCCCCGACCTCGCCTCGATCGTGAGCCGCAGCCATTACGACCGGCTGGTGAGCCTGCTGGCCGGCGGCCGGGTGCGCTGGGGCGCTAATCACGACGGGAAGCGGCTGCGCATTGAGCCGACCATCATCGACGATCTCCCACCCCAGCATCCCTTGCTGCAGGAGGAGATCTTCGGCCCCATCCTCCCGGTGCTCCCGGTGGAGTCACTTGCCCACGCCCGCGATGAGATCGCCCGCCGGCCGGAAGGACTCGCAGCCTACTACTTCGGCGCTGAGCGGCGTTCCTCGGAGATCCTCGAGCGTGCACGCTTCGGCGGTGGGTGCAGCAACGATACCCTAGTGCATCTCGGCAATCCGGAGCTGCCGTTCGGCGGCCGCGGCGCCACCGGTATCGGCCGCTATCATGGGCGCTACAGCTTCGAGACCTTCAGTCACCTGAAGAGCCTGCTCTACGTGCCGCGACGCTTAGAGCTGCCCTGGCGCTACGCGCCGTACGGCGACCGGCGCCTGCGGCTCCTCAAGCGCATCCTCGGTTAGACGCCGAAATAATCCGGCTCGTTTCCGGGGCGCCACTTGATATTGCAGCCGATGCTCGGCTTCTGATCGCTCGGGACCGGGCGTCCGGCGAGCACGGCGTCGATTGCGGCGCGCAAATCTGCCCCGGTCACCGGCTTGTCGTTACCCGGGCGCGAATCGTCCATCTGTCCGCGGTAGGCTAGTTTCTGCTCGCCGTCGAACAGGAA
>PUNW01000377.1 GCA_003552665.1 Spirochaetaceae bacterium
CCTATTCTGCTCAAAGGCGACCTCCCAAGCCCGTCAAACCCGCCGCGCGGCTGCGTGTTTCACACCCGCTGCCCGCTCGCCCAGGCCGTCTGCTCCGAAGAGGTGCCCGCCTACCGCGAGGTGCGGCCGCGGCACTGGGCCGCCTGTCATTTCGTGGAGTAGCGACTAGTACGATTCGGCGTGGCGCCCGGCCGGTAGCGCCGGCCGCAGCCGCGCGGGCGCGATGCGACGCGCGGGTGGAATGTGATCAGGACCAGCTGCGCTCGGGGAAGCGCACCACCATGTGCACCTGCGCCGGCTCGGAGCCGGTGTTCGTGATGGTATGGTGCAGGTCGCAGCTATAGTTGATGAAGTCGCCTGCGCGCAGATGCGCGTGCCGGTTGGGAACCTCTACCTCGATCTCCCCCGAGAGCAGGGTGAGAAACTCCTCGGTTCCGGGCGCGTGCGGCTCGGAATCAAGCACGGCGCCGGGCTGGAACTCGAGTATATAGATTTCGAGGATCTCGGCCATGTCGAGCGGTGACAATACCCTGATGAGCGGCCCGTCTTCAGCGGTTTCCAGCTGCGGTCCGTCCTCAGAGTGCGTGATCGAGAAGCGGCGCACCGGCTGCATGCCGCCTTTCAACAGCGCGTCGATCTCAACGCCCAGCGCCCGGGTGAGCTTCCAAACGGTCGCCAGCGTGGGGTAGACCGCTTCGTTCTCGATCTGCTCGATCATGCTGCGGGTGACGCCGCTTTTCTCGGCAAGCACCTCAAGCGTGAGCCCCTGCTCTTCTCGGGCCTGGCGCAGGTGCGCGCCGATTTCGGGATGATGTTTCGCACTCACATCTCGCTCCTTGACAGCGCTCGAAGGCAGCTCTACTATTTTACCTATGCTATCCTAAAGTACCGCTGTTCTCACTGTCAATGATCGTTGAGTAAGGAGCCATGTATGCAGATACTCTTAACTGGAGCTCTCGGGCAGTTGGGGTCGGAGTTGGTCGGCGCACTGCGCGAACGCTACGGCGATAGGGCGGTGGTACTCACCGACGTGCGCTCGGACCCCGAACCGGAGCTGGTTGCCGCCGGGCCGTACCATGCAGTCGACTGTCGAGACGGCGAAGCTCTGCTCGAGATAGTGCGCCGCTACCGCGTGAAGCGAATCTATCATCTGGCGGCGTTGCTCTCCGCGGTCGCCGAGGCCCGGCCCGACGACGCATGGGACATTAACGTCAACGGTCTGCGAACGGTGCTGGAGGTTGCACGCACCGAGAACTGTTCGGTGTTTACCCCGAGCTCGATCGGCGCGTTCGGACCGAATACTCCCAAAGATTACACCCCGCAGGACACCATTCAGCGCCCCACTACGGTATACGGTATCACGAAGGTCAGCGGCGAGCTGCTGTGCGACTACTACTATCGGCGCTACGGTCTGGACACGCGCGGTGTGCGCTATCCGGGGTTGATCTCGAATGTGACGCCGCCGGGAGGCGGTACCACCGATTACGCGGTGGATATCTACTACTCGGCCGTCCGCCATAAACGCTACCGGTGTTTTCTCAAAGGCGACACCTACCTCGATATGATGTACATGCCGGATGCGATCAAGGCCGCGATCGATATTATGGAGGCCGACCCCGCGCGCCTGCGCCACCGCAATGCATTCAATGTCACGGCGATGAGCTTCTGTCCCGAGGAACAGGCCGGCTACATTCGCAAGCATATCCCGGAGTTCGAGATCACCTACGATATCGACCCGGTACGCCAGGCGATCGCCAACTCATGGCCCAACACGCTCGAAGACTATGCGGCGCGCGTTGAATGGGGCTGGGAACCGCAGTACGATCTGGATGCAATGACCCGCGACATGCTGACAGTGCTGAGCAAGCGGTTTGCCGCCGAAGAAGGAGGGCAGTCGTAATGCGTGAGTTGAAAAAGCTCTTACAGTCCGAGATAGAACACGCGAAGGAAAGCAAGACCTACAAATACGAAACACCGCTTGACAGCGCTCAGGGCGGCGAGGTGAGGGTCGGCATTCAGCCGACGGTGATGCTGGCCGCCAACAACTACCTTGGGCTGGCCGATCATCCCCAGGTGAAGCGGGCCGCGCTCAAGGCGCTCGAGCAGTACGGCAACGGCATGGCGAGCGTGCGGTTCATCTGCGGCACACAGCCGCTGCATCTGGAGCTCGAGAAAGCGATCGCCGAGTTCATCGGTACCGAAGACAGCATTCTGTTTTCTTCCTGTTTCGCCGCGAACGTCGCTTTCTTCCAGGCGATCACAAACGAGAGTCTCGGCTACGGCGAATGGCAGGACGTGCTCTACAGCGATCAGCTCAACCACGCCTCAATTATCGACGGGCAGCGGCTGTGTCGACGCCAGAATACCGTAAAGCGTATCTACAATCATCGTGATGTGGGTGAGCTGGAACAGATGCTTGCCGAGGATGCGGAGAAACCGTACCGGGTCAGGATGATCGTGACCGACGGGGTGTTCAGCATGGAGGGCGATATGGCCCCGCTGGACTCGCTGGTGGAGCTGGCCAAACGCTACGACGCGCTGCTGTTCATCGACGACTGTCATGGCCACGGTGTGGTAGGGACCAACGGGCGCGGCGCGGCCGAAGCGTGCGGTGTGCTGGGTCAGGTGGATGTCATCACCGGCACGCTCGGCAAGGCGTTGAGCGGATCTGTGGGAGGGTTCATCGGCGGCTCACGCCTTATGGTGGAGTACCTTCGCCAGAAGGCGCGCCCGTATACCTTCTCCAACTCCATTCCCCCGGCAGTGGCGGCCGCCGCGCTGGCGTCGATTCAGCTGCTGCAGCGGGACACCTGGCCGGTAGAGCAACTGCGCGAGAACACCGATTACTTTCGCAAACGCGTCGAGCAACTCGGCTTCGCGACCATCCCGGGCGACCACCCGATTGTCCCGGTTATGCTCGGCGAGGCTTCGGTCGCGATGGATATGAGTACGCGCCTGTTGCAGCACGGCGTTTATGTCAAAGGCTTGTGGTACCCGGTGGTTCCTCCCGGTGAGGCGCGGCTGCGCGCCCAAGTGTCGGCGGCGCACACTCGCGAGCAGCTCGATCGCGCGCTCGAGGCGTTTGAGGTAGTGGGAAGAGAGCTCGGTGCAATATAGCGAACGATATCTGCGATGGTGCGTCATCTGTCCGCATGCGTGCGAGGTAGATCGCATCTCGGGTCAGCGCGGCTGGTGCAGAGTGGGAGCCGCCCCCCGCGTCGCTTCGGCGCAGCTGCACCGCGGCGAAGAGCGGCCGCTGGTAGGGCGAAACGGGTCGGGTACGATTTTTTTCTCATCGTGCAATCTCAGGTGCGTGTTCTGTCAGAATGCCGAGATCTCAGACGGGAATGTCGGCCGTGAGATCCGCTGGGAAGACCTCGCCGAGACGATGCTGCGGCTGGAGTACGCCGGCGCCGAGAACATCAATCTGGTAACCCCAACCCATCAGACTCCGATGATTCTGGATGCGCTGGCGCTTGCTCGGCAACGCGGGCTGAAGCTGCCGGTGGTGTACAACTGCGGCGGCTATGAGGACCCCAGCTTCATCGCCGAGCTCGACGGACAGGTCGATATCTACATGCCGGACATGAAGTTCATGGACCCCGATCTCGCCGAGCGGTATCTCGGGGTTCGCGATTATCCCGAATGCAATTGCGCTTCGGTGCGCGAGATGCATCGCCAGGTGGGTGACCTGGAGCTCGATCACCGGGGGGTCGCCCGCCGGGGCTTGTTGGTTCGCCACCTTGTGATGCCCACGCACGCTGAGGACTCGCGCGCCGTGATTGAGTTCGTCGCGCACGAAATATCGACGAACACGTATATCAACATCATGGACCAGTATCACCCCGCGCACCGCGCAGACGAGTTTCCGGAGCTGCGCAAGCGAACGCCCGCGGGAACCGTCGCGGAGTTGCGGGAGTACGCGCGCAGCCTGGGGCTGCATCGGTTCGCTGACTGAAACCGAAATTGACGACGGTACAGGAGGAGCAATGAAACGGATCGGTATTATCGGCGGCAGCGGGCTTGACAACCCCGACATCCTCCGCGACGCAGAGGAGCATTCCGTCAATACGCCCTATGGTCGGCCGAGCTCTCCCCTGAAGCACGGCCGCATCGGTAACGCTGAAGTGGTGCTGCTTGCGCGTCACGGGCGCGGGCACACCATTCCCCCCACGCAGGTGAACTACCGCGCCAACATCTGGGCGCTGAAGGAGGCCGGGTGCACCGGCATCCTCGCCACCACCGCCGTCGGCTCGTTGCGTGAAGAGATCGGCCGGGGAGACTTCGTGGTGCTCGATCAGTTCATCGATTTCACGCGCCACCGTGAGGTGACGTTTCACACCTACTTCAGGCCCGGCGAGCCGACGCACGCGCCGATGGCTGAGCCCTTCTCGCCGGAGCTGCGCTCGCTGCTGATCGACAAAGCGGCTGAGCATGGGCTGCGCTGCCACCCGCGCGGAACGGTGGTCACGATCGAGGGCCCGCGCTTCTCAACCAAAGCGGAATCGCACATGTTCCGGGCTTGGGGGGCGGATGTCATCAATATGTCGATCGCTCCCGAGGTGATCCTGGCGAACGAGCTCGGCATCCCGTACGGAGCGGTGGCGATGAGTACCGACTACGACTGCTGGAAGGAAGACGAGGAGCCGGTAAGCTGGGAAGCGGTGCTCGCGGTCTTCTCACAGAACGCCGAGAAAGTAACGAAGCTTCTGCTCGCGGTGGTGGACGCGGTCTAAGACCGGCGAGCGGTCCGCTCGCGCGGCGGGCGTGCCGCGGGTGCCGCCGGGCCGTTTTCGCCGCCCCGCCCGCTTGCCGCGCCGGGCTTCGCGCGCTACTTTGTACTGCATGAAAGCCGAGGTCTCTCCGGCGCGCCTTGGGGCAGGCGCGCGCGCAGCGCTCTTGTGCGCTTTGGTGGCGTTTGGCGTGAATATCGTCCTCAGCCTGCACCATTGGATCCCGCGTGAATCGTTTGCGTGGGCGCTGGTGCCCACTCTTGAAGCGCTGGCGGTACTGTGGCTCATCGCCGCGGCGACGCTCAGCCCCCGCGGCGGCCGGCGCAGGCGTCTACTGCTCGCCGGCGCGGCAGTGCTCTTCGCCGTCATGGCGATCTTCTCGGCCGCCGAGACGCTTTTTCAGTACATCTATGCCCGGCCCTTTGTGCCGGCTGCCGACATACCCATGGTTCGTGGCGGGCTGCTGTTGCTGTTCGGCAACATTGGACCGGTGGTGGATCTGCTCACCCCGGTCGCGGTGGTCCTGATTTCGGCGGCGATGCTGGCGCTCGGCCGGCTGCTTGCCTGGGCCGGCAGCCTGGCGCTCAGCCGGGCGCGGCCGGGCGCGCTGGGGGCCGGCGTTGCGGCTTTCACGGTGGCGGCGTTACCGCTGGTGGCGGTGCTCGGTACGCCGCAGATCCTTTCGGTGGGGCTTGTGCGCTCGCTGCACCCTGCCGGCTATCAGTTGTCGGAGCCTGCGCCTGTAGCGGCGCCGGCCGAGCGGGCTGAAGACGAGCCGGCTGAGGAATTCACGCTTCCCGGTATCCGTGACCGCGACATCTACGTTTTCGTGATCGAGGCGTATGGGAAGGCCGCGTTCAGCCGCGACTCGCTCTATGCGGAGCTCGAGCCGAGCTACGACGCGCTCGCGACGGTGCTGCGGAACCGCGGCTATGAGATCAGAAGCCATTTCATCGAGGCGCCGGTGGCCGGAGGCTTTTCATGGCTGGCGGAGGCGACCTTCCTCACCGGGCAGAATATCGATGTGGAACCCAAGTTCGAAGCGCTCCTCGAGAGCGGTTCGGGAAGCCTCACGCGCATGCTGCACGACTACGGCTACTATACCATGATGGTGCGACCGGGCACCATCAACGGTCCCTGGCCCGAAGGATGGGATTTTTACCGCTTCGAGGACTCACTGGTCGCCTATGACGGTGACTTCGACTACCACGGGCCGTGGTTCTCGTTTGTGCCGATTACCGATCAGTTCGCGATCTGGACCGCGCACCAGCGGCTGCAGGAGATGCGCGCCGAGGGCGGCGCGGCCGAGGACCGGCCGCTGTACGTTCATTATCAACTCGTAAGCAGCCACACGCCGTTCAACCGCATCCCGCCGTACATCGAGGATTGGGAGGAGCTCGGCGACGGCTCGGTGTATCACGAACGCGCCGACGAGATTCAACGGTTCGACAACACCTGGGGCGGCGGACACGAGCTCGACGAAGGCTACGTGGCGTCGCTTGAGTACGTCTTCACCTCGATCACCGAGTATCTCGACCGTTTCATGGACCACGACGACGATCCTATCCTCGTGTTCTTCGGCGACCATCAACCGCAGCGTCCGATCCGCGAGTCGGACGCAACCCTTTCGGTGCCGATCCACATCGCTTCGCGCGAGCCTGAGATCCTTGCGCCGTTCGGGGAGTACGGCTATGAGCCGGGTTTCCGCCCGACTCAGGAGCGCCCGCATCCGCATTTCACCGAGTTCTACCCGATGTTTGCCGAGATCGCGCGCCGTGGCCGAACGGTCGAGCGACCGCGCTGAGGTGCACCGCCTATCTGCGGTGCGCCGCCCGAGTGCGGAGTGCGCTTCGCGGGGCTCCCCGAGCACGTAGCTTGCATGAGGCTGCGCTCCGCGTATACTGTAATCATACCGAACGACGGTGGTATCAGCGAAGTAGTATCAGCGAACTGGAATCAGCGAATAGGTGTCGCCGAACATGAAGAGAGCGCCTTTGCCCCCGAATGAGGCTGAACGCCTGGAGAAGCTTCGTCGCTACGAGATCCTCGACACCCTGCCGGAGGACGAGTACGACGAGATCGTTCGGCTTGTGGCGCATATCTGCGAGGTTCCAATCTCGCAGATCTCGCTGGTTGATAGCGACCGCCAATGGTTTAAAGCAGCGGTAGGTTTGGAGGCGACAGAAACCCCGCGCGAGCGTGCATTCTGTGCGCACACAATCCTCAATGATCACCCCATGGTGGTGGAGGACGCAGCCGAAGACGAGCGCTTCCACGACAATCCACTGGTGACCATGGATCCGAAGATCCGGTTCTATGCCGGAATGCCGCTGATAACCCCCGACGGACACCGACTGGGGGCCTTGTGCGCGATCGATCACAGACCGCGCCGGCTAAGCGTGGAGCAGCAGAAGGCGCTCGAGACCCTGTCGCGTCAGGTCATGCAACTGCTCGAGCTGCGGTTGAAGAATCGCGAGATCGAGGCCAAGAATGCCGCCCTGGTTGAGTACGATCGGCTCAAGACTCGGCTGATGTCGATCATGGCACACGATCTCAGGCGCCCCATCATTAATCTGAGCTCACTGGTGCAGCTGATTCGCACGGATGAGGTCGAAGCAGGCGAGCGTGGCGAGCTGCTCGAGGACCTGAATCAGCTGCTGGACTCGACGAATGCTCTGCTGGACAACGTCCTCGGCTGGGCAAGCCATCAGCTACAGAACCGCAGTTTGCAGTTCGGCGACGTAGTCCTCCGCGAGCTCATCGAGCAGTTGGAGGAACAACACCGCTATCAGCTGAGGCGCAAGGGGAACCGGCTTGAGATTGACGGAGGCGAGCCTGCGGTCATCACGGCGGACGAGCATATCCTGCGCTTCGTTCTCCGCAACCTCATCGCCAATGCCAACAAGTTCACCGCGGCAGGGCGGATCAGCGTTTCCTGGGAACGCGTCGCTAAAACGCAGCCGAGCAGTGCTCGCCTCGAAAACGAATACCCGAGCGAGCGCAGCCCAGCCGATGCGGGCGAGGACTCCGGGGGCGAAGTGGTGATCCATGTGACCGATACCGGGGTGGGCATGTCGCCGGATCAGCTCGAGCGGCTGTTTGACTGGGCCGGGCGTGCGACGATGCCCGGCACCGACGGAGAGAAAGGCTCAGGCCTTGCGCTCGTGCTCTGTCACGACTTCGCTGTTCGGCACGGCGGGAGAATTGAGGCTGCGAGCACGCCGGGCGAGGGAAGCGTGTTCAGTCTGCATCTACCCCTAACTCCGGACGCGCAGGCGGGCGCTTGAGTCAATCCCCAATCGACCAGTCCTCAACCCTGAGACCTTCCACCCGCGAGAGCTCACCCACGTTGTTCGTAACCAGAACCAGGTTGTTTCTGAGTGCCTGTGCCGCGAGCAGCATGTCGATCGGACCGATGATCCTTCCTTCACTTTTTAGCTTTGCTTTAAGCTTTCCGTAATGACTCGCATCCGCATTTTGGAAGCTCACAATCGTGAAAACAGATATGAACTTAA
>PUNW01000170.1 GCA_003552665.1 Spirochaetaceae bacterium
GCGAGCACCTCGGCGAGGATCGCGGCGCCGCGCCTGCGGGCGTGCTCGTATTCCTCGAGGATCAGGATCCCGGCTCCCTCACTCAGCACAAAGCCGTCGCGGTCGCGGTCGTAGGGACGTGAGGCGGTTTCGGGCGAATCGTTGCGCCTGGACAACGCCTGCATGTTCCCGAAGGCGGTGATTGCAAGCTCATTGAGCGTGCCTTCGGTGCCCCCGGCCACCATGACGTCGGCCATATTCTGCCGGATCATCATCTGGGCCATTGCGACCGCATGGTTCGAGGTTGCGCAGGCGGTCTGCAGACTCACGTTCGGCCCGAGCAGGCCGTAGATCATGCTGAGCACGCCGGCGGCCATATTCCCGATCGCCATCGGGATGTAGAACGGGCTCACCCCGCGAACGCCCTTCTCGACGAGGCCCAGACTGTTGGTGTGCTGCACCGTGAGCCCCCCGATGCCGCTGCCGACCGAGATACCGATCCGTCGTGGATCGGGAAGGTCGGCGAGCCCGGCCTGCGTTGCGGCCTCCTTCATCGCCGCAGCCGCATAATGACAGAAGGCGTCCATCCGCTTGGCCTTTTTCCGAAGCTCGCCGTCAAAATACTCGGTGTAGTCGAACTCCTTTACGTCGCCGGCAATCTGACAGGGCAGATGCGAAGCATCGAAGCGCTCGATGCGCCGCAGGCCCGAACGACCTGATAATACCGTCTCCCAGCTCTGTTCGACGGAGTTTCCGAGCGGGTTAACCGTACCCATTCCGGTAATCACGACACGGCGTTCTTCCATGCTTTTAGTCCTCTGTTGCTTGTCCTGGTGTCCGATCACGAGTGTTGCGCCGCGAACGGCCCGTTATCGAGCCTCCGGACGACGGCGTTCTGCTTGGGATGGTACCGAGTCCGACACCCGCCTGTCGTTCGCAAAAGTCGGTTTCTTTTGTGCGATTGTCTGAAAGCGTTCGTCATGACCCTTGCAACACCTCGTATCAGGGCGCTACAGTGACGGGAGTGGTTCAGGAATTATGAAGCTGCTATTCTTCATCCGCACCATCGATTTCAGCAGACGCACGACCGGCTGGGAGCACGATCCCGCTGAACGCGCAACGCACGAGCTTCTGTTCTGCCGGCGCGGCAGCGGGGCGCTGGTCAACGGCCATACCAAAACGTGCGTGCAGGCCGGGAGCCTGATGTTCAACCCGCGCGGTAAGCTCGTTTCGGATCAGGAGCCGCTATCGGTGGTGCAGGTGTTGTTCTCGGAGGATCTGTTCTCTCCCTCGGTCCACATGGACAAGGAGGCGCTCTATGTGCTCGGGCTGATCAAGCTGCACACGCCGAAACAGAACAGCATCACCCTCTCGCGGATTGGAAGCGAGCGCATGAACACGCTGGTCGACGCGATGTTGTGGGAGTTTCAGAACCGCTATCGCGGCTATTCGTGGGCCCTGCGGCTGAAGCTGGTGGAGCTTCTGATTACGGTCATGCGCGATAAGCAGTTCAAGATACCGATCAAAGGGCTCAAGCCGTTGTCGAGCACGCGCATCCAGGACGCGGTCTCTTACCTGAACACCGACTACATGAACCCGATCAGCGTCGAGGACGTTCTCAACGCCTGCGGGCTCAGCCGCAGCCACTTTCACGCGCTGTTCAAGCAGGAGACCGGCAAGACCTTCGTCCAATACCTGTCTGAGCTGCGCTGTGCGAAGGCGGCCGAGCTGCTGGCGACCACCGACCGCCCTATCATCGATATCGCGCTCGAGTGCGGCTTTCGCAATCTGAGCCACTTCTACCACGTGTTCAAACGCGAGAACAACATCAGCCCCAAGCAGTATCGTCTGCAGGGAGGCAACGCGTAGTGTCGGGTCGGAAACGGTCGGTGTTGCGCGACTGGGGGCGCGCCTGCAGCGACCTGGCGCGCCGGGATGCGGTGCTCGCGCGGTTGATCGCCGAGCATAGCGGCGATGCGCTGCGCGGAAGCGGCGACAGCTTCACGACCCTCCTGAACGCCGTGGTGGGTCAGCAGATCTCGGTAGCCGCGGCCGACGGGATCTGGGGTCGCCTAGAGCGCGCCTTCCCGGAGCTCTCCCCGCGCACGATCGCAGCGGCCGCGCCGGAGACGCTGCGCGAGCTGGGGCTTTCGCGACGGAAGGCTGAGTACATCATCGGAATTGCTCAGGCGTTTGACGCAGGAGAGCTCGACCCGCAGCGTTGGAAGACAATGAGCGATGACGAGGTTCGGGCCGATCTCACGCGGCGCCGCGGGGTCGGCCCCTGGACAGCCGACATGGTTCTGATATTCTATCTGCATAGGCCCGATGTGCTTCCGCTGGGGGATCTCGGGCTCGTGAACGCCGCAGCGCGATTGTACCGCAACGGCGAGCTTGACGGCGCGCCGCTGCGCGCGCGACAAAACTGGCTCGGGGAGTTCGCCGAACGATGGCGTCCGTGGCGTACCGTCGCCACCTGGTTCATCTGGCGAGACCTCGACGCCGAACCGGTGGTGTACTGAGATGAACTCTTCCGACCAATCGCTTGCCGCGTTTCGTGATCGCTTCTACTGCGCTCCCGAATGCCTGTACTTTGACGGCAACTCGCTCGGGCTGCTGTCGAAAGACGCCGAGGCGTCGGTCCTGCGGGTGCTCGAGGAGTGGAAAACGCTCGCGATCGACGGCTGGACCGCGGGAACTCCCCCCTGGTTCCACGCCGCCGAGGAGCTTGCCCGCCTGCAGGCCCCGCTGGTCGGCGCGCAGCCCGACGAAGTGATCGTGCACGGCTCCACGACCGTGAACGAACATCTGCTGCTCGCGTCCTTCTATCGTCCCGAGGATGATGAGCGCGGCCGGCGCCGCAAGCTGCTGATCGACGAGCTAAACTTTCCGTCCGATCGGTATGCGGCCGAAAGCTTTCTGCGCCTGAAAGGCGCAGATCCTCAGGATGCGTTGGTGGTGGTGCCGAGTCGCGACGGACGGACGATCGCGGAGGAGGACATCATCGCGGCGCTGAGCGACGAGATCGCGGTGGTGTTGCTGCCGGCAGTGTTGTACCGCAGCGGCCAGCTGCTCGACATTAGGCGCATTACCCGGGCCGCGCACGAGGCAGGCGCCTACGCGGGATTCGACCTCAGTCACTCGGCGGGAGTTGTCCCGCACCGCCTGCACGACGACGAGGTAGATTTTGCGTTCTGGTGTACCTACAAATACCTCAACAGCGGTCCGGGCGGCGTGGCGTCGCTGTTCGTCCACCGCAATCGGCAGTATCTCGCGCCGGGGCTGGCCGGCTGGTTCGGGTCCGACAAGGAGCGGCAGTTCGATATGGCGCCGCAGTTCACTCCGGCCGCGGGGGCCGGGGCGTGGCAGGTGGGAACACCGCACCTGTTGAGCATGGCGGCGCTGGAAGGGGCGCTGCGTATCCACCGCGAAGCCGGGATCGAGCGCATCCGCGCCCGGTCGCTCGAGCTTACTGCCTATCTGATCGAGGCGGTTGATACGCGCCTCGCCCGCTACGGGTTTGCGGTCGGCACGCCGCGCGAGCCCGAGCGCCGCGGCGGCCATGTGGCGCTCGAGCACGCCGAGGCGATTCGCATCAACGCGGCGCTCAAGGAACGCGGCGTGGTGCCGGACTTTCGCTATCCGAACGTAATCAGACTGGCACCGGTACCGCTGTACATCGATTTCGCCGATATCGATCGCCTGATCGAGATCATCGTCACGGTCATGGAAAGCGGCTCCTACCGCGCGCACAGCAGCGAACGCGGCACCGTGGCGTGACGTCACGGCACCGCTATCGAACGTTGACCTGCAGGGTGCGCAGACGATTCAGCGCCGCGGCGAGCTCCAGGGGGCGAAAGCGTGCCAGGTCGGCCGGCCGATGCCGGCTGAGCGCGTCGAGCCCGCCGTCTTCCATCGCCAGCTCAACCGCGCGCAGGATCTCGGCGATCGTGCGCCTGCCGTCCATGAGCGAGCGTGCGTATACCAGCGCTTCGGCCATCGCGCGCGTCTGACTGGAATCGACGATCTGCTCCACCGACTGCAGCTCGATATCGTGACGCCCGAACGCGATGCCGGAGACGCCGTAAGACCTGGTTTTGGCTTCGTGCTTGCCTTTGCTCGGGTCCAGGCTCTCCGGGCGCGGCGCGCGGACAGTTCGGCGGCCGAACTCGCTGCCTCCTTCCGAGCGCCGTTCGGTGCGGATGCGGTCTGCGATTGCGCGCGCCTGGTCGGTCACGCGGCGCGGGCGGTACTCCGCCATCGCAACCACCTCATCGGCGACCTCGAAGTAGTCACCGCTGCCACCCAACACCAGCACCGTAGACACCCCCAGCTCGTCGAACAGCTGCCGCACCTTGTCGACAAACGGGGTGATCGGTTCCTGTTCGGGAGCGATCAGCTCCTGCATCCGGTGGTCGCGAATCATGAAGTTGGTGGCCGAGGTGTCTTCGTCGATCAGCAGTGTGCGTGCTCCCGCTTCCAGGGCCTCGATGATGTTCGCCGCTTGCGAGGTGCTTCCGCTCGCGTCCTGGGAGCGGAACGCATCGGTATCGCCGCCACGGGGCAGATTGGCGATGAACGGCGTGATACAGGTTCGCTCCACCGACCGGCCGTCCTCGGCGCGAATCTTGTAGGCCGTCTGCGTGGTCACGACCAGCTCGCGCCCGTCGCCGGGGATATGGTTGTAGACGCCGCGCTCGAGCGCCCGCAGCAAGGTTGACTTGCCGTGGTAGCCTCCGCCGAGGATAAGCGTCACCCCGCGCCGAAGCTCCATTCCGGTGACCGCACCGCAGTTGGGGAGCGTGAGCGATACGCGGAGTTCCGGCGGCGACTCAAACGGCAACGCGCTTGAAGCCTCCATCGGCCGGTCGTCGGCTCCGCTGCGCCGCGGAAGCAGCGCGCCGTCGGCCACAAACCCGACCGCCCCGCGCTCATCGAGCAGTGCGCGCAGGTACTCGGCATCCTCGACAGTCTCGACATGCCGCCTCAGCTCCTCGGCGCTCAGGCTGTCGAACAGCAAAGCGCGATCGACAAGGCGCGGGATCTCATCGAGGAGCATCGCGATCGCCTCGCGTCCGGCAATCCGGCGGCCGAAGGCCGGAAGCCCGGCCAAGAACCGCACCTCGATACGGTCGGAGTGAATCCACGTCGCGCTGCGCTCGAGCACCTGCTGACGAGGCGCGTCGATCTCTATCTGACCGCCCTTGCCTGACCCTCGGTGCCCCTTTGCCGTTGCTCGAATTGCCCTAGCGAAGGCGCGCGTGAGGTAATCGGCAAGCGCCACCCGCCGCGTCGGTGTTGAACGCGTCCAGTCCGGGAGGCCGGTAACCTCGTGGGAGAGCTCTACCCGCAGCCGACTCGGCGTTGCAAACGGGTCGCCCTGTACATGGTCGATTGCGAGCGTAAACGCTCCGAAACCGTAGCCGCCGCGGAGATCCTTGTAAGCCTTGTATCCGCGGCCGTCGATTGCCTGGAGTTTGCTCTTCAGATCGCGGTGTGTGCGCATGCCGACAGTATGCAAACCGTGACCGCTGAAACGCAACCGGCAGAACTGCCCCGCACGTTGGTGGGGAATGACGCGTCCCGGCGGCGGCTGCCCTGTACCAACAGCGTGCGGGACAGTTCCGGGCAGTTCTACGATTTGCGCTGTGCCCTCGGCTGCCGTATACTGCCGCAATGGAACAACACGATAACGCCGCTCGGCGGATTCCGAACCCTTACGCCGGGTCCCCCACCTATCGCTGTTTCGGGTGCTCGCCGGACAATCCTATTGGGTTGCAGCTGACCTTCTTTATCGAAGGCGAACAGGTCGTCGCCGAATGGTCGCCGCGTGACGACCTGGAAGGCTATCCGGGCGTGGTGCACGGCGGCATTCAGGCCACGCTCGCAGATGAGACGGCCGCGTGGTACATACACGCGGTGCTCGGAACCGCCGGCGTAACACGGGAGCTCAACGTGCGCTATCATCAGCCGGCGCAGACTGCCGACGCGCCGTTTGTGATCAAAGCCGAGGAGATCGAGCAGGATGGCAGGAACGTGACGATAGAGGTGACGATTGAAGGCGCCGGCGGCACGCTTTTCACTACCGCGCGCTGCGCCTACGTCATTTTCAGTGAAAAAGTAGCCCGCAAACGACTCGGCTTTCCGGGCGCCGAAGCCTTTCAGCCGTAAGGAGTGGTGCGAAGCTTGTTGCGACCGCAGGGGGCAATTGATTGCGCAGGCAGCCTTTAGACCTGCCGCATAGGCGTGATCCCTCCGGGCGCATGTTTGTGCGCGGTTAATCGTTGGCAAGCAACAGGATGCAGCTAACCGCGCAACAAGCTTCGCACCACTTCCTAAGCGGAAGGAGTGGAAAAGGCGGGCTCAGCGGCGCTCAGCTGCATGATCTGTTGCTTCACTGCCGCGAGCTCGCCGGGGATAGAGGCCTTCCATTCGGCGTAGGCGCTTCCAAGGCTCGAAAGCAATCCCCGATAGTACTCTATTCCGGCGATCAGGTTGTCGCGGTACTTGCGAAGCTCGTCAGCATTCCTGCTGCCGCGGCCGCGGGCTGCCTGGCGGAGCTCGCGCATGAGGCTGCCGACGCAGAGCTTGAGCTCGTTGACGAACATATGCGGCCGGTCCGAGCGCGTGATGAGGTTCAGGCGCCCGTAGATATGGTCGACCATCTGCTGCAGCGTTGCTACGCGATCGAAGAACGCGAGGTTGGGCCCCGGGCACACCGCCGGAGTTGCGTCCTCCTTGTAGCGGCCGGTTCGGTAATTGCGCTCTACCGTGCCCGAGAGGTCGCGGCAGAGGCAGGCCGGTTCGATGATCTCCTCACGGCGCAGCCTACGTTCCTCCGGTCCGAGGTCCAGGGTTTCGAGCTCCCGGAGCTTGCGCTCCTGATACTGACGCGAGGCGACGCAGATCGCGTGCTCGGTGAACTCACTGTTGAACTTCAGGTAGCCCTTGGGGCAGCTGCTGCCGGGCTTGCCTTCGCGTGCGCGGCTGTGCTTGAACAGCTCGGCGGCGGAGTTTACGAGGTTGCTGAAACGCACCCCGAGCGGCGACGCGCCGCTTGAGACGATATCGTCCTCACCCGCGGCGGCGAGCTTGTCCAGCGTCTCGGGGTCGACGTTTACCGCTTCCGGTACCAGCAGGAACGGTGAGGCCCAGCCAACCGCATCGAGATCGTAGTGACGCATCAGAAAGCTGTGTTCGGCCGCGGTTCCGACCCCACCCTGGGCGGTGACCGACAACGCCGGCTGCGGCGGGGCGGAGCCGGTACGCTTGCGCACCGCCTCGGCATACCCCGCGTAGGCGGTTTCGGCGAGCTCATCGCGGCGGGAGCTGAACTCTTCGAGAATCGGACCGATCAGCGAGCCGTCGCCGTCGAAGGTGTGACCGCCGCAGTTCAGCCCCGACTCCACGCGGTACTCGGAGATCCACAGGCCGCTGCGAGCGAACATCTTCGCCTGCGTGAAAGCCGATCGGAAATCGCTGACCTTGAGCACGATCTTCTTGCGGAACTCGCCGTTTTCGTCGGCCTGGAAATCGTCGAACTGCTCCATGTACTTGGTGAGCCGGCGGTTGAACCCGGCCGATAGCACGATCGAGGACTCGAGCTCGCTCCGGGCATAGCCGCGTAACGCCGACATAGCGTCGGCGTACTCCGGCGGCAGCTTCTCGCCGTTGCGGTAACGGTCGCGGTCGACCTTGACCATGATGTTCACGTCGACCGATCCGGGTCGAACTGCGTCGCGCAACTGCTGTTGGAGTCTATCGCGCTCCTGCGGGTCCGGGCAGCTCTGCATCGCGTTATAGGTTGCGCGCACCGGGGAATCGTCGGGCTGAAGCCTGCAGTAGGTGTCTATCTCGGACTCGCCGGTGAATGGCGCGTTGCGAACCTGTTCGGTGCTTTCGCGTACCATGGTACCGACCAGGTTGAGGTAGGCGGTAAACCGTCGCGCGCGCGGGTCTTCGTCGTCGTCGGTGATCGGTTCGAACGGTTCGCCGCGTTGGCGGCAGTAATACTCCCGAAGATCCTCAGCGAGCCGGTCATCGACCAGTGAGATCACCGAGGAGATGCCGTACTTGGCCACCTTGACCGGGGTGTTGACCGAGTACCCGACGCCGAGGACCGGAATGTGGAAACTGTGGTTTGTTTGCAAAATGGAGACTCCTAAGAGGGTGGCGCAGCTTATCTATACAAAAAGGCGCGTGTGTTACTTTCGACTA
>PUNW01000076.1 GCA_003552665.1 Spirochaetaceae bacterium
AGGATCTCTTGCTTTTCAGGAAGTTTCTACAACTCTGCGCCGGGCGCGTGGGGCAAATCCTCAATTTCTCTCACCTTGCCGAGGATACAGGCATCAGCCATAAAACCGCCGCCGAATGGGTATCTCTGTTGGAGGCGAGTTTTATTCTCTTTCGTCTCCCCCCCTATGTCGGCAACATCAACAAGCGACTCATCAAGTCACCGAAGCTCTATTTCTATGATCCCGGCGTGGCGGCCAATTTACTGGGGATAGAAGAGGTGAAACAAATACACACCCATCCTCTCAGGGGAGCGTTGTTCGAGAATCTGGTCATCACCGAAATCCTCAAGTACCGGTTCAACCGCGGCCGAAAAGAGAACCTTTCGTTTTTCCGCGACGCGAAGGGGCACGAACTCGACCTCGTGTACCACACCGGCGATGATGTGATTCTGGTGGAAATCAAATCGGCGGGAACACTCAGGAGCGAGTTCTTCAAAGGCCTGCAGTATTTTCACCATTCCATCAAACCCGCCGCCAAGCGAATCCTAGTCTACGACGGCGACCGCCATGAAGAGAGAAGCGCCGGCCTGGTTACCAACGTTCGAGAGGTAACCGGTCTGCTCTGAATGCCGCTAACGGCTGACTGTTAACCGCTGACTGTTAACCGCTAACTGCGAGCCCGCGGCTGAGCGCTATGACACGGAAGCGAAAATACGGAGGCAACGGGGGAGGTCTCCCCCTCGCTGCAGCCTGGATGCCTGCCGGCACCGGCGCCCCCTGGTCCGGGCTCTGTCCCCGCCGCCCGGGGGGCGCCTTCCAGGCTTCCGCTCCCCCCTCTCCCGTTCCGCGCCTTATCGAACGAACGTCATGCCGGAAACCACAATATACTCAAGGGTGATCTTACCCAGAACGCTCGAGGCTGCTCTTCCCGGCAGCCTTTCGCGTGCATCGTCTGATCGCCGTCCTCGCTCTGTTAGTAATGGTACCGACAGGAGATGATCCGCCGTTCCTCGTCAGACACCTCATAGACCAATCGGTGTTCTTCATTCCTGCACCGCGACCGGTATCCCTGCAGATCGTGTTGCCGGCTTCCTGCGTGTTCGTACCCTTATGCAAAACGCCGGTTCCCGAATCCGGCCGCAGGAGGTGCAGCGTGAAAAGCTCAATTCACCGGCTATTGGTAACAGCGGCGGTAGCCGTGCTTGTTGTGGTGCTATCGACAGCTTGTGACCTTCTCTTCGGCGACGACGGAGGAACGAGCAGCCCGGATACCGACACCCAGATCAACGGGTCCATCGAGTTGAATCTTGAAGAGGACGACGAGGGGGCTACCGACATCAGCATGAGCGGCGCATTAACCGCGACCAACTTCCACCTCTCTACGCTCGATATCGAGGGCAGTGCCACAATTGACAATGGCCTTGATGAAGAACCCGATAAGCTCACCGGAAGCTTCACCATTGACGGGTCTACCGACTACGAGTTCGAAGATGTGTTCGCGGTAGGTGTGCGGCTCGAGGCCGCGGTGTTTTCGCTTCTCGAAAACCTAGGCGATGAGACCCCGGACGGCTTCACCGTAGACGGTAACCTTAGTGAGTTGTGGGACGACGGAGAGGTTACCGTTACGTTTACGGAAGAGCATCCAACGGTTGAGAAGGACGGTACCCTCAAACTGGAAGGCAGCACAAACGACCAGGCCCGGCTCGCGATCGCCTCCGAGGACCTGGTGGTCAAAGATGAGCCGTTGGGGGTTGATATCGTAATTGTGTTCCCCGAGATTCCTTCAGACGGTACCGAACCGGAAGACTTCAGCGGCGCAATCAGTGCATTTGAAACCGAGTTTGATCTTGCCACGCTGATGACCTTGGGCGATGTCTTCGACACAGTGGGAAATGTGTTGGGTGACCTTGAGGACTACTTTGACGACGCAGTACCAAATCCCTATATCGATACCGAAATATATCCTACCGGGATAACGGTGACCGTAGATTCAGATGATGCGGAGGGTGAACCGGTTCCACTTCCGACGAAGGTGACGATTCAGTTTACCGAGTTTTCTCCAGAGTGACGCGACAACTATCCTAACAGCCGGGGGTGCGACTGATCCGCGAGGAGCGCCGCGTATGTGGGCCCCAACATCGGGCTGGGCGGACTCCGAGCGCAGCGAGCAGCCCGCCCTCATACTAAATCGGGCCCACGGATGTGGGCCCTAACATCGGGCTGGGCGGACTACGCAGTAGCCCGCCGACCTAAACAATAGCGCCGCAAATGCGGCGCCAGTATCGGGCTGGGCGGATTTGAACCGCCGACCCCCGGTCCCCCAGACCGGTACGCTAAACCACTGCGCTACAGCCCGTTATCGTTCAATGTATTAAAACGCTACCATGTGGGAGTCTGGCGTGTCAATGTGCTTCACGCGAGGGCGCCGGGTGGCCGCTGCGCGCCGAGGCGCCGCGCCGGAGCTGTCGTACACAATTGCTCGCCGCTGCCGTCCGCCGTGGCCCACCGCCCACCGGCAGGCCGCTCGCTCCAGAAGGCGGGCGTTCATTGCCGGAGGCTATAGATGAGCCATATAATTAGGTTATGAAGCCAAAGCTGTCTATTCGGCGCATTACGGTTGCCGTTCTCTTCACGGCAGCGCTAACGCTTTTGGCTGTGTGCGAGTTCGGCGCCGGCTTCGGCAGCGCCGGGCCTGATCGCGCTGCGGTGATTACTCTGCCCCACTCGTTCGGGTTCGGGCCGCCCCCGGACGGAAGCCGCGCTGAAGTCATCGGAAGATCGGTTGAGGGGCGCGAGATTAAGAGCTACCGCATCGGGACCGGGCCGAAAGCAGTCATTCTGTTCGGCGGTATTCACGGCGGCTATGAATGGAACACCGTAACGCTCAGCGAGCAACTGCTCGAGTACTTTCGCGCTTCGCCTAACACGGTTCCCGATGATGTCAGCCTGTACATTTTGCCCAATACCAACCCCGACGGCGTCAAGAAAGTCACCGACGGTGCCGCGCTCGATGAGGTCGATCTCACCGACGCCAATACTACGCCCGGCCGCTTTAACGCCAACGGCGTAGATCTCAACCGCAACTTCGATCACAATTGGGAGCCGACGGCCCGGTGGTTTGATATCGAGGTAGATGCGGGAACCGAACCGTTCAGTGAGCCCGAGACTCGCGCTCTGCGGGACTTCATCCTTAGGCACGATCCGGAGCTCGTGATTGCTTATCACAGCGCTGCAAACGGGATCTATCCCGGCGGTCATTTTGACGGTTACGACCTCGCGCGGGAGCCCGGCAACGTCTACTCAGAGGCCTCCGGTTATCCCATGCCGTACGGGCCGATCATAGGCTACCCGGTCACCGGCGACGCCTCCAATTACCTGGCAACCGAGGATATCCCGGCCATAACGGTGGAGCTGGCGACGCACGAAGACCCGGAGTTCCAGCAGAATCTCGCAGGCGTCCTGGCTGTGCTGGAATATGTTTCCGCCGACTGAGTAGGCGGCATGCGGCACGGCAACACCCCAAGCTCTGCACGGCGCCTCCATGTGCTCCACTCACAGGCTCCATCGCCCGAAGGTCTCAATTCGCTCCTGCAAATCCGGTAACACCATTGAAAACACCAATACGTGCGTGATATTGATTACTGTTAAGCTAAGCATTCTTGGCTTAATCTGCAACTGTCAAATCTTGCACCTCGAATGGACACGTTAAGGAGGAAGATCATGCAATGGAAAAGACCGGCCTCATTTATCGCGGTCGCCGTTTTGGCTGCAGCCGTAGTGGTCGCTTGTGACTCGCCGACGTCCTCGAGCCCGGACGATCAGATCCACGAAACCGTCAACGACGAAGACTTCGGCCGTGCACAGGTGCGGTATGTGTATGATGAAAGTGGTGAAACAGACATAGCAGCACTGTTCATCTTAATCCCGCCCACGGGTTACGAAATCACCGCAGACGGAGACTTGGCGGAGACGGATGGCGACACTCTTGAAGACCCTGAAGACTTTGAGAACCTCGAAGGTCCGTTAGTAGCTATTCAGTTGACTGATCAAGAGCACGACGATTCATTCAAACAGCCTTTTGAGGTTCACGATATATTTTCGGATAGTCAGGCTGGAGTGACCTGGGCCGGCGGTACCTACACAGCACTTGGGGGGTTTGAGTTCGATCTGGAAGACGAGTTCGATATACCTGATGAGGATGAGGTTGCTTTTTCGCCGATCGATGACGCGTATTTCTTTCTAGATGGCGAAGTTGAAATCAAAGAGAAGCCTGGTCTTTCAGAAAACGGAGAGGCCCCCGAGGGGAATCTACATTTAGAAGGTGACGTTACGCTGGGCGAGATGGATCTTGAAGCAGGTGGAGACCCTCAACCCGGCGAAGCCGGGACTCTGAACTTCACGTATGACAGCGAAGCTGATTTCCTGCCCGCAGATTAGAAGAGCATGAGATCGGCAAGAGCCTGGCGGGCTTCTGTCCATGCGCAGAAGTCCCCCGGGTCTCTTGCGTCGAGCTCGCCGCGTGCCGATTTTGGCCGCGCCTCCCTTAGCAGGAGGCGCGCCTCACACACTCGTACGCCGGCCGATTGTGAGCTATATTAGAGCCGGCTGAAGCTCAATACACTGCGAGGGTCTGAGGGGCATGGAGTACGGGGCCGGCTTGTCCGGCGCGGAGAAGCGGCGCGGGCGGAAGGTGTTCAACGCCTTCGCGGTGGTCAACACGTTCTCGTTTCTGCTGCTGTCGGGGAACATGATCACGCTGTTTGCGCTGCGGCTCGGCGCAAGCGGTGCCGTGCTCGGGTTGCTTGCATCGTTCCCATATCTCGCCTTCTTCTTCATGGCGCTCGGCAAGCGGCTGGTCTCGGCCTTCGGCGTGGTGCGGCTCTTCGGGCACGCCTGGCTCGTGCGCTACGTCATGATGCTGCCGGCGCTGCTGATCCCGCTGGTGGCGGCACGCAGCGGGCCCGCGGCGGCGCTCGGGATGTTGCTCATCTGCACCTTCGGCTTTCACGCCGCGCGCGGGGTCGGTATGATCGGCGAGAGCCCGACCATGGCAGCGCTTTCCGCCGGCCGCGACCGCGGGGAGTACGTCTCGCGCTTTCACATGGTGGTTTCCACCGTGTCCATTGTCGCCGGCCTGTTTATAGCGTTGCTGCTGGGCGAACGCGCTCCGCTATCGCGTTTCGCACTGTTTCTCGGCGCAGGTATCCTTGCCGGGTTCTTCTCCACTGCGCTGGTGTACAAGCTCCCCGAACCGGACGAAACCCGCGCCGGAGCTCAGCAGTCGCTGTTTGAAACCGTCACGCGCGCGCTCGGTGAGCCTAATTTCGCGCGCTTTGTGGGCGGTTTTGCATTCTACGCCGTGCTCACCGGGATGGGCCGCAGCTTCCTGATCGTGTATGCCAAGCAGGTCTATGCTCAGCCGGACAGTGCCGCGATCTTCTTCACGGTGGTCGGTAGCTTCGGTGCGGTCTGCATGGGGTACCTCGCACGCCTGCTGATAGACCGCCTGGGGGCCAAGCCCATCTATCTCTTTTTCATCGCGATGTATGCAGTTAGCCTGATTCCGGCGGCCGTTGCGCCCGGCCTGCAGGGCATGACGATCGCGCTGTTTCTCTCGGGGGTGTTCTTCTTCGCGACCATGGGGCTGACCGGCGCGGAGAACTCGGCCCAGGTGTACTTCTTCGGACTGGTTGACCCGCGTGACCAGCTCAACCTCGGGATTCTGTACTTTCTTACTTTGGGCGTGGGAGGCAGCTTGGGCTCGCTGTTTGGGGGCGTGTTGCTCGATGTTCTGCCGGCGGTCGGCATTGTCAGGCCGGCGGCGGTGTTTCGGGTGTTCTTCAGCCTGATGGTGGGGCTTCTGTTCGTGGCGCTGTTCTTGAACAGCCGCCTCGAGCGGCGTGGTGCGCGCTCGTTCCTAAACACCTTCGGCATCATATTCTCATTGCGCGATCTGCGTGCCATAAACCTCTTGCACCAGCTCGATCAACCGCATTCCATCCCTGATGAGCGGCGCCTAATCCGCGAGATTGCCGAGTCGCATTCCGAGGTCTCGCTCGAGCAGATTCTTGAGAAGCTCGATTCACCGAGCTACGAGGTACGCACCGAGGCACTGGCCGCCCTCGAGCATCTCCCGCTTGACCGTGCGGCCGAGGACGCGCTGATCGCCCACCTTACCAATCAGGAGTTCACCACCGCGTTCCTTGCCGCTCGCATCATCGGCTCGCTCAGGATAGAGCGTGCCAGGTCGGAGCTTCGCAAAACCATGTACTCGGAAGACCACCTCCTCGCTGCGCGCAGCATCGTCGCGCTCGCCCAGGTAGGTGAGCGCAGAGTCATTCCCGAGGTTGAGACGATCATGCGTATCAGCGAGCATCCGATGATGACGATCCACGCGGCGATGGCGCTGAAACTCTTCGGCGAGACGAGCTCGCTGCCGGTGTTGCTCGACCGCGTTCGCCGTGAGGGCGGCGCGCCGTATGTGCGCGATGAGCTCGTGCTTGCCATGATGGGCATCATCGGTCTCGTGGATTGGTTCTACCCTATCTACTCGCGCTTCCTCACCGACCGTTTCGAGGCTATCGACGAGCTCGAGAGCTTCGTGGAGCAGGAACGCCGGCACGGGCGTTTCAGCGGTCCGGCCGCGGCAATTAACGCAATGCTCGCGGCCCTCAGTGAGCCGACCGATGTCTTCGCTTCGCGGGCCCGGGGTCTGTTCGATGAGTTCCGCTCCAACAACGAGCGCCGCGCCCGCTCACACGCCGCGCTGCTGATCAAAACCGTGCTCGAGGACGAGGAGCTCGTCGAGTTCGAACGCTTGCGGCTCATGGTTGCCGCGCTGCTGGTTCGGTTGCATTGTGTGCCGGAAACACCACGTGGTTTGCTCGGGCGCCTGCGGCGCCGGCGCTGGTAGGGGCAGAGCGCGCTCCACGCGGCGCCGCTGCTACGGCTTCTGGCGGCTGAGCTTCAGGAGAGACTCGCGGTACAGCCCCTCCTTCTTGTAGAGCAGATCCATCGGAACCTGATAGGCCTCCTCGATCTTCTCTTTGCTGTAGAGGTCCTCGGTGCGGCCGACCTCAACCATCCCCTGACCGTGAAACAGGGCCATGTAGTCTGAGTACTTCCGAGTCAGCTCGAGCTCGTGCACAGAGTAATAGATACTCGTGCCGGTGCGGGCGGCGAAATCCACCAGCATCTCGAACACCCGGTGTTTCTGGTAATCCTCGAGCGCAAAGACCGGTTCGTCCATCATGATGATATGCGAGCCGTAGAGCATGCTGAAGGCGACAATGGCGCGCTGCAGCTCGCCTTTGCTCAGCTGTTGCGTGCGCTTGGACAGGAGGTGTTCGAGCTCGAGCGTACCGCGGAGCTCCTGAAGGAAGCTTCCGTTCTTGTCCCGGTGGAAGCCGTTCTCGTAGACGAACTCCATCAACTCTCCGATCGGCTCCTCGGTCTCGAACTCCATATTCTGATAGACGAACGACACGAGCTCGTTGCGCCGCTCCTCGAGCTCCGGGTCTTCGGCGGCGTTAAGGAACTCACGGGTGTCGATCCCGAGCAGCGTTACAGTTCCCTGCGCCGGGAACAACCGTGCGCCTGCCAGCAGCAGCAGCGTGGACTTGCCGCTGCCGTTCTGGCCGACAAGCGAGATCACCCCGGCCGGAAGCCCCAGCGTCAGGTCGGAGAACACCTGCGTAACTCCCTCAGCCGCCTCGAGGCCGACTGCGGGCGGCACTCCGGGCGCAGGGTCGTTGGCGGTGTAAAAGAAATCGACGTTGCGCAACTCAACCGGGTTGTGTGACATCACTGCTGCTCCTCATCCTACGGTACTCCGGCACCTCGATCATCGGCGGCCGTTCTTCTTCGGTGAACTCGAACTCCACCGTCTCGTACTCGTCGTCGTGAGCCTGAAACTGTCGCAGGACGCGGTTGAGCTCCGGCAGCTCGGCGATCGCTCCAAGCGACTCGGCCCGCGAAAGGAAGGTCTGCAGAATTGCAAATGCCATTCGGCCGAGATTCAGCGTCGGCTGGTTGAAGTGAACCCGCTGATCAAGATCGGTCTGCGCGAACGCGTCCATCCCCCAGCGTGTGTAGACGTCGAGCAGGTGCGAGGTCTCGACGCCGTACCCGATCGGGAACGGTATCGC
>PUNW01000385.1 GCA_003552665.1 Spirochaetaceae bacterium
AGTCGCCTGAGTTCTTTGATTTCTACCGCGGCGTGCAGTCTTATGAGGAAATCGTTCCACGATTCCGCAAGACGCTGACAACCGATATGGACTACTTCAGGTTCCTCCATAACGAGATGGGCGAATAAGACGGAGCACAACACCGGACGGAGTACAGCACCGCATGCGAAGGCCGCGCAGATTATCCACACTGATTTCGGCCGACGAGCTGCTCGACCGCCGGGGGGATGCCGACCCCTCGATCACCGGAATCGCGTATGACTCGCGCGACTGTCGCCCCGGCTGCGTGTTCTTCGCACTACGGGGCGCGCATCTGGACGGCCATCGGTTCATCCCCCAGGCGATCGCTGCCGGCGCGGTCGCGGTTGTGCAGTCGGCGCCCTTAA
Source organism: Spirochaetaceae bacterium (assembly GCA_003552665.1). Classification (GTDB taxonomy): domain Bacteria; phylum Spirochaetota; class Spirochaetia; order DSM-27196; family SLAA01; genus B1Sed10-166. Next base: position 387 of record PUNW01000385.1, read on the forward strand.
GCGCCGACGGGGCCCCGGGTACCGCGGTCGCGGGGGCCGAGGTCGCGGGGACGGAGGGCTCTACCGAGGGCTCCATCGCCGCCGGGCAGCCCGCCGGCGAACAACCCGCCGGCGTAGTCCGCATGCAGGCGGAAGACCCGCGAAGGCTGCTGTCGCGCGTATCGGCACGGTTCTACGATCATCCAGCGCGCAAACTCACCGTGATCGGTGTAACCGGTACCGACGGCAAGAGCACGACCGTCTATTTCCTGTATCAGCTTCTCACTACCTTGGGATATTCGGTGGGGTTTATCTCGACCGTGGCCATTAAGACCGGTGCAGATATCCACAAGAACACGATGCGCCAGTCCACGCCGGAGGCACCCGACTTGCAGTCAATGCTCGCCGAGATGGCGGCTCACGGGTTTGAATGTGCGATCGTGGAGGCCACGAGCCATGGGCTCTCACCGCGAACGTCACGCTTAGCCGATATCAGCTTCGACGTAGGCGTCTGCACCAACATAAGCCACGACCATCTGGAGTTTCACGGAACTCCGGAACAGTACCGCGACGACAAGGCTAATCTGCTGCGCGCCCTCGACCGAGCCGAGGCGGATGAGCCCGCCGAGATAGCCGGCCGGGCTGACCCGGCCGGCCGAAGCGCGCACGAGCGCGACGCTTATCGCGGCGCGAACACCGCCCGGCCGCGGTTTGCAGTCCTGAATCGGGACGACGAAGGAGCCCGATCTCTTGCGCCCCACACTGCACAACCTGTGCTGTGGTACTCGCTGCAGGATCCCGAGGCGGACCTCTTCGGCGATGAGTTGCAGGAGGAGTTGGATGGAAGCAGCTTCACACTGCGCGCCGGAGGGCAAAGCGCGCGGGCGCAGTTAGAACTCGGCGGTCGGTTCAATCTCGAGAACGCGCTTGCAGCCGCCCTCGTAGTGATGCGCCTCTGCGGCCGCTCACCCGCCGAGATCGCACCGCTTCTGGCGGAGCTCAAGGGCGTGCCGGGCCGGATGATTACCGTAACCGAGCTTGATCATCCGTTTACGGTGATTGTGGATTATGCTCACACGCCGGCTTCGTTCGAAAAGCTGTTCCCCATGATCGCCGCGCGCACCCCGGGCGGGATTATCCCGGTGTTCAGCTCAGCCGGCGAGCGTGACATCGAGAAGCGGCCCATACTCGGTGAGATTGCGGCGCGTTACAGCCGGATGGTGATCCTCGCCGACGAGGATCCGCGCGGCGAGGATCCGATGGCAATCCTGCAAGCGGTCGCGGAAGGGTGTCGGCGGGCGCGGCCGGAGTGGCGGACGGGCGACGAGCTTCTGCTTATTCCGGACCGCCCGACCGCGATTCGGGCTGCTCTGCAGGCTGCTCGACCCGGCGATACAGTACTGCTTCTCGGCAAGGGGCACGAGGGCAATATCATCTACGCCGATGGTTCAATCGCCTGGGATGAAGAGGCTGAAGCACGAAAGGCACTGCAGGAATACGACCAATGGCAACTACAACACTAGGTATCCTCTACGGCGGTCGCTCGGGCGAACACGAAGTCTCGCTGCAGTCCGCGACCTCGGTCGTGCGAAACGTCGATGCCACCCGCTTCGCGCTGAAGCTGATCGGGATTACCCGCGACGGGCGCTGGTTCTTACAGCCGGACAGCGTGATCAAGGCGGCGCGCAACGGAGCCCCGATAGAAGGGGTCGTGGAAGGCGCTCGTCAGGCGGTTCAGTGCAGCCCCGGCGGCGGATTGGTTGTGGGCTCCAAGACTCTGGCACTTGACTGCGTTTTCCCGGTGCTGCACGGCAGCTTTGGAGAGGACGGAACCGTGCAGGGCCTGTTGGAGCTCGTCGACCTGCCGTATGTCGGCGCGGGCGTCCTCGGCAGCGCCCTCGCCATGGACAAAGAGATTGTGAAACGCACATGGCAGGCCTTCGGGTTGCCGGTAGTCCCCTTCAGCCGCGTAACGGCGGCGGAGTATCGGAGCGGCGGCACCGAGGTGCTGCAGGCACAGCTGCGCGACACAATCGGCGAGGGGCCGTATTTTGTGAAACCGGCCTGTGCAGGCTCGTCGGTAGGTATCACCAGGATCGCGTCGTCCGAAGAGCTCGACGGCGCCCTGCAAGCGGCGTTTCGCTACGACATCAAGGCGCTGGTGGAACCGGCCATTCCCGCCCGCGAGATTGAGGTAGCAGTGCTCGGCAACCGGGAGCCGCACGCCTTCACCCCCGGGGAGGTGGTGCCGACGCATGCGTTCTATGACTACGAAGCGAAGTATATCGATCCGAACGGTGCCCACCTGGTGATTCCGGCCGAGTTTCCGAAAGAGACGCTCGACAACGCGCGCGAGTTGGCCGTGGGCGCGTTTCGGGCGGCGGATGTCTGCGGGTTCGCCCGCGTGGACATCTTCTTCGACAAAGCCAATGAACGGCTACTCTTAAACGAGATAAACACGATTCCGGGCTTCACTCGGATTAGCATGTTTCCGCGTATGTGCCGGCACGACGGCCTGGAGTATCCGCAGCTGCTGTCGCGCTTGATCGACCTTGCGTTCGAGCGTTTCGGCGAACGCCAGGCACTCGACGGGGTGTGGGGCCGTTAGCGTCCGGCCGCGCGGCGGCCCAAAACTCCTCACCAGTGCTCATACGCAACTACGCGCTTGAACGGGTGGCGAGGCGGCCGATCAGGCGACTCGTCGGGATAGCCCACCACCAGCAGCATCACCACCCGCATCGAGTACGGTACCGAGAGCAAGGTTTTAACCTCCTGTTCATTGAAGGTCGTAACCACACAGCCGCCAAGCCCTTCATGCTCGGCCTGAAGGAGCATGAAAGAAGCCGCGAACGCAAGGTCTATGGGATACGATAGCTGACCATTGGGCATCTTATACTCAACGTTCGTGGTACACAGAGCGATGGTGACCGGCGCCTGACCGATATACTCCTGCCCGAACGCGGCGGATTCAAGACTCTTGCGCGTGTCCGGATCACGCACCACAATGAAGCGCCACGCCTGACGGTTCTTGGCCGACGGCGCTTGCCTGCCGGCTTCCACGATTCGCTCGACTTGCTGATCGCTCAGCGGTTCATCCGAATACTTACGAATGCTCACCCGTCGAGCGATCTCGGGTAGTAGGTCCATAGGTAATTCCCTCTCAATCCCCTCGTGCTTGACTGCCTCGAACGTTTTACCTATCGTGGTCGCATAATGCGCAAGCTGCTGTGCCTGACGATCCTGAGTCTAACAGGTTCGTTACTGTTTTTACAGCCCTTACCCGCTGCTAATTCGCAACCCGCAGAAGAGTTATCGCAGAGGTTTCAGGATCTTCACCCACGTACCGAGGCTTCCGACGGTGAATCACAGGCGTTCGAGATAATCATCGAGCGTCTCTCCGAACTCGGGCTGCAACCGGAGAGCAGGGGATTCGATGATTTTGAGAACGGTCATTCGTTCTCCTCGATTGTAACGGCTTACATTCCGGGAAACAGTGACGAAGATCTGATCGTCGCCGTCCCGGTCGACCACTCCCGCAGCCGCGGCCCGGCGGACGACGGATCGGCCGGTCTTGCGGTGGCGCTGGCATTCGCTGAACGCTATGCCGAGCAGTCCCCTCCGGTCAACCTCAAGTTCCTCTTTCTCGGCGCCGAGAAGGGCCCGTTTGGCCGGCATCCGATGGGAACGCGCCACTATCTGCGAGGGTTTTTCCCCGAGCGCCCGACGGCTGTGATCTACCTCGACCTGCAGAAAGCCGGAGGGACGCTTGAAATGGAGCATGGGGGTGAGGGCGTAGTTGCACCGTCGTGGCTGGTTGAGGCCGGTTTGCGCGGCGCACAGGCGGCCGGCCTCGCATACTCCTTTCCGGGAACCCTAGGGCACCTGTATCGTGCCGGCGTGCGCGACGCCCGTACCCCGGTGGCTCACTACCTCGATGCCGAGCTTCCCGCGATTGCGCTTCACAATCGAGCGCCCGGGACGTCGGGCATCGAGGCTACGAGTCCCGAAACTGCAAAACCTGAGGGTACCGGCTCCCCTCCGGAGCATACCGGGGAATCGCCGGCATCCAACCCGGAGGAGTGGTTTGAGCAAATGGGCGTGCTCCTGGAGTGGGTTGCTCACCGGGCCGAAGGGAATGTCGGAGCCCAGTGGGACCGGCACTACGCTGTGTTCGAGCTTCCCGGCGAGCATATCGTGTTACCTGAGACGGCGCACATTCTGCTTGTCTGGCTGATTGCGGCTGCGATGTTGCTGTACGGGATGGCGTTCCGCAGTCGCCTCACACGCTATCTCCGTACGGTCTGGCGCAACCTCTGGAGCCTGCCGGTATTGTTCGTCCTGATTTTCGGCTTTCTGGCACTGGCGACCCTGCTGTTGGAGCAGATTCTCGAGCTGCGGGGGTTCCCCTCTCTCTGGCAGTTCCATCCGCTTCCCTTTTTCGTCATGAAGCTTACGCTCGCGATCTTCCTGTTTGCGAGCGTGTTCCAACTCGCGTTTCGGCTCCCGTTCTCAAAACACGGCAGTTTCTATTCCGCGTCGGCGATCGTCGTCCTGATGGTGCTGGTGATTGTCATGGCCGGAATCAGCATCTCGTTCAGTTACTACTTCCTGTGGGCGCTGTTGTGCGCCTTCATGTTTTCGATTACCCGCCGCAAGGCGCTGATGCCGCTCTGGCTCATCCTGGCGCCGCTGTGGTTTCTGGTTGCAGCATACGTCATCTTCAGCCGTCCCGAGCTCGGTGCTATCAGCACGCTGCTCCTGTCGCCGTTGCGTGGGAACGCGATTTTGGCGCTTATCCTTCTGCCGTTCCTGCTGATGCTGGTGCGTATCGATTTTCTGCTCAGCCCGCCCTCCCCCGGGAAAGCGCTGTTCAGCCTCAGGCTCCTGTCGGCCGTCACCGGCGTCGTTTCGGTGGCATTCATCGCATTCGTGGTCGTGATTAACCCATTTGACAACGAGCACCGACAGCCGGTTGAGATCCGTGAACAGATCGACTACGAGGCCGAGGAACGCATAATTGACCTCCGGAGCACGGGTCCGCTGCCGAGCTTGGAGTTTACGCTCGGCGACGAACGGTACCCAATCGAGACCGCAGCTCGACGCCATTCGCTGCAACCAGCCGGATTACCGCGGCTGGTAGACACCGCGGTGTTCCAACAGGAGTTTCTTGATCGTATCCAGACCCGTCTTACCCTCGAGCCCGATCGGCCGTTTGACGATCTTACGATCCGGTTGAGCGCTCCTGAGAGCTTCCTTCTGTTCGACTCGAACTACCCGTTTCGGATGGGCACAGACGGCCGGAGCGCGGAGATCTTTGTCGGCACCTCGCCGCCGGTACCGGTAGAGGTGGAGTACACCGTACCGGCCGGGATACCGATTGAAGCGCGCCTGCGGGCGGAATGGTTTGATCTGTCTGAGCCGTTTCGCCTGGAGAACGGTGATCTGACGCTGCACCCCCATCTGCGCGTATTGCAGCCGGTCTTCGTTCCGGAGTAACACATGCCTGATCAGGTATGGTTCCACGTAGATATGGATGCTTTCTACGCCTCGATTGAGCAGCTCGACAACCCGGAGTTACGAGACCGCCCGGTCATCGTCGGCGGCCGCCCGGGAGGTCGCGGCGTGGTGTCGGCGTGCTCCTACGAAGCACGCGCCTACGGAGTGCACTCCGCACAGCCGATTGTGAAGGCAGCCGAGCTTTGTCCTAATGGTGTGTTCCTCCCGGTCCGGATGGCGCGCTATCGCGACGTCTCGCGCGCGGTCATGCGGATATTCGGCGATTACACGCCGGCTGTCTATCAGGTATCGATCGACGAAGCCTTTCTCGAGATGACCGGCACCGAACGTCTGTTCGGGCCGCCGCGCGAGACCGCCGCGCGCCTCAAGCAACAGGTACGGGAGCAGACCGGATTGACGATCTCAATCGGGATCGCTCCAAGCCGCTACCTCGCGAAACTCGCATCAGGCTACGATAAGCCCGACGGGTTGTACCAGGTGCTGCCGGGCGAAGAAGGCACGTTCACCGCTAATCTGCCGCTCAACAAGCTCTGGGGAGTCGGCAAGCAGACCCGCCGCCGCCTCGAGCGTTTCGGCATCACTACCGTGACCGAGTTGCGTTCGCGAAGCATTGAAGAGCTCACGCGCTTGTTCGGCGAGGCGGCAGCTCACTACCTATACCGTTCCTGCCGCGGTATCGATCCCGGCGTCTACGCCGAACGTGCGAAGTCCCACTCCATAAGCTCCGAGACCACCTTTGAGCACGATATCGCAAACATGGAAACACTCGAAGCGGTGCTTCTTGAACTGTGCGACGGCGTGCTCCACCGGCTTCGCATCGAGAATGCGGTTTCGCACGTAGTCACGCTGAAGCTGCGTCTGGAGGACTTCACCACCAAGACTGCGCGCAGCACCCGAAGCGAACCGGTAAGCACGGTTGAGGAGTTGCATGATACAGCGCTCCAGTTGCTCGAGCGCCTCTGGAGCGACCGACGGCCGGTGCGATTGATCGGCGTAGGACTCGACAACGTCCGGTTCGACGACGGCCCTCGCCAGGGGGAGTTGTTCGACCGGCGCAGCGAGCGCCAGCGACGCGTGGAAGACGCCGTATTCGAGCTGCGCCGCCGCTATCGCGGCTTGCCGATTCGAAAAGCGCGCAACCTCGGCGGGCAGCAAGATTGAAGCGCTTAGCTCGGTCTGCTACAGTAGGTCGGGAACCGATGACCAACCAACCAGCATTACAAGGATGAGCCATGATCACGATGAACGAACACTATCTCGAGTTGCAGGCATCATATCTGTTCAGCGAAGTCGCGCGCAAGGTCGCGGCCTTTCAGGAGCAAAATCCCGACACCAGTATCATCAAGCTCGGCATCGGTGACGTGACCAGGCCCTTGCCGCCGAGTATCGTCGAACGCTTCAAAGAGGCGGTCGGCGAAATGGGTGACGCGGCGACGTTTCGCGGCTACGGGCCCGAGCAGGGCTATCCGTTTCTCCGAGAAGCAATCGCGAAATACGATTTTGGAGCCCGCAATACCGGGATCAGCCCGGATGAGATCTTCATCAGCGACGGGACCAAATGCGACATCGCCAACTTTCAGGAACTGTTCTCAACCGACGTACAGGTTGCAATCGGCGATCCGGTTTACCCGGTATACCTCGACACTAATGTAATGGCCGGCCGCGCGGGAGCATACCGGGACGGCCGCTACGGGAAGGTCCGCTACCTGGCATCGACCGCTGAGAACAACTACATCCCGGCGCCGCCGAACGAACCGGTGGACCTGGTGTATCTCTGTTTCCCCAACAACCCCACCGGTGCCACGGCGACACACGAGCAGCTGCGCGCGTGGGTTGAGTACGCCCGTCGCGAGCGAGCCTTGATCCTGTTCGACGCAGCTTACGAGGCGTTCATTCGCGACCCTGCCATTCCACACTCAATCTTCGAAATCGACGGCGCGGAAGAGGTGGCGGTTGAGTTCCGCAGCTTCTCCAAGACGGCGGGGTTCACCGGTACTCGCTGCGCCTACACCATCGTGCCGAAAGCGGTCAGGGTCTATAGCCGTGCCGGAGAGCCGCACGAACTGCATGCGCTCTGGAATCGCCGGCAGAGCACCAAGTTCAACGGTGTCGCCTACCCGATTCAACGAGCCGCCGAGGCCCGCTACAGCGAGCAGGGCCGACGCGAAGTCGAGGAGCTTATCGCCTACTATCTTGAAAACGCAGATATCGTTCGCAGCGAGATAGATCGTATGGGCTATGCCTGTACCGGCGGCGACAACTCCCCGTATATTTGGGTGCGCACCGGCGGCAGCGCCTGGGAGTTTTTCGATCAGATTCTGACCCGCGCCGGCGTGGTCGTAACGCCCGGCCTGGGGTTCGGCCCCTCGGGTGAGGGACATGTCCGCATCAGTGCGTTCAACGACCGCGAAAAGGTGATCGAAGCGATGGAGCGGATTCGGTCGGCGCTATAACGGCGGCTCCTCGCCACCAGACGCAACTCGCTCCGCCGGTATCACACGCTGACCGCTCTCGCCTCGATCCGGGTACACGCTCCGTGTTATAATCGCCGGTGTACATCGCAGCGGAGGGAGTGCAGATTACGTAGTGAGGTGCCAGGTGCCGGATTTCGCAGCACGGTTAAAACAGCTTCGCACGACTCGAAATCTTCGACAGGTGGACCTTGCAACCGCGATCGGCGTTGCACAGACCACCATTGCCAATTACGAACAGCACAACCGCTTCCCGGACGAGGAGACGTTGCTGAAGTTAGCCGACCACTTTGCGGTTTCGCTTGACTATCTACTCGGCCGGTCCGAGATTACCGTCCGTTCAGACGATATTCTTCGGTTCCGAGCCGATGAAGCAGCCCAGGCACACACGCTCACCCCCGCAGCACGCGATTATCTTACAAAACTGCTGGAAGGCAACAAGCGCGAAGCTTTTGATCTGGTCATAGAGCGAGTTCGTAACGGTGTCACCGTTGGTGAGATCTATCGGACCGTGCTCGAGCCGTCGCTGAGAGAAGTCGGACGGCTGTGGGAAACCAACGAAATAAGCATCGGCAAGGAACACTACTTCTCCCGTGCAACCGAATCGCTCATGGGTCAACTCTATGGGCAGATCCGTTTCAATGGCCGGCGTTGCGCCGCGGTGGTGCTCGTGACTGCCGGAGCCGAGCAGCATGACCTGGGGCTGCGAATGGTTTCGGATTTGCTTGAGGCTGACGGGTACAGGTGCGTGTTTCTCGGACCCGGGACCCCTGCGGCCGAAGTGATGTCAGCGCTTCGTGACAGCGGCGCTGCGGTGCTCGCGATCTCAGCAACGCTACCGGCGAACGTGGACTCAGTACAAACCATGGTACAGAGTATCCGCACTGAGTTTGACGGCAACCGCCTCGATCGCCGGCCGCGAATTGTCGTCGGTGGCCGCGCCTTCAATCTCGACCCTACTCTCTGGCGGCGTGTGGGCGCCGACAGCTACGCGGAACACGCCGATGCTGCCGTAACCACCGTCAACGAGCTCCTGTCAGCTCGCTGACATAGCTTCGCAAACGTGGCTGCCGGCGCGGCCGGCGCCGTGCGTCGCGGCCGCCGGCTATGAAACGCGAGTGCTCAGACCGGCGGGCTCGCCCGTAATGAATCCGCGCCGCGGTCGAGCAACCGCGACCGCATTGAGCCCCACCTGCATCAGAATCCGGCGCTTCGACGGCTTCAATTGCTGCCGAAACACGACGAACGGGTCGGCCTCAATGCGGTCCGCCGTCCACCCGTACATCTCTGAGGCGGTTTTGATTGGGATGAGATAGCGCCGCGGAATGTAGGCGTACCCCTCCTCGGCCTGCGCCTGCCATGTACGGTACAACTGAACCTGATCGCGAATGAAGCCTTGAAAACGCTCCGGGTTACGCCGCGCGTCCTCCTCGGCGAGCGACGCCAGCCCCGATCCTGCGACCGGCAGATAACGACGGCCGAGACTCAGATCCTCCCGGATATCGCGGATGAAGTTGATGTACTGCATCGCCCGGCCCTGCAGGCGCGCATAGTCGTAGCTTTCCTCGGGAAGGTCCAGCAGTTTCGCCATGAACAGGCCGATGACCTCGGCGGAGCCGTAAATGTATTCGAGTGTTTCGTCTAAGCTGTCGTACGTGCTCTTCACCAGGTCGAGCTCCATGGAGTACAGGAAGCTGTCCACCCATTCACGCTCTAACCCGCGCTTGTCCATCAACTGCACGAACTCGTCGATGATTGGATCCCCACTGGGGACACCCGTCAACGCCTCGCGATAGGCGGCCACAAACCGCCGGAACCCGGCTGCATCCTGCGGAACCGCGTCGACGTAGTTGTCGGCAACGCGCACGAACCCGTATAAGTGAAACACGTCCTCACGAACCTGGGCGGGAAAAAACAGGCTGCTGTTATAATATGTCTTGCTTCCTTGCTTGAACGTCTCATTATGAACGCCGCTATACATAATCCTGCCCCCTACCGGCTTCAAACGCTTACTCCGGAGCCTGCGCGCTGTTAACGCCTGCATCCGCTCACCCGGCCACCCGACACAGCGGTCTGCGGGCGTGACAGTCGGCTGCCGCAACCCGCACCGATACAGCTACCGCCACAGTCACGTCTTACTGTACAACAATATCATACACAGTGCGTGATTTTGCAAGCAAAATCTTAGCTGATTCGCAAATCATTACTCGAACTGAATTATGACGGCCGCACGACCACCCACCCGCCACAAACCCGGATGCACCCCCGCCGGCCGGCCTCGGCCCTAAATGCCGACGGCGCAACCAACTGAGCCGGGAGGCCGCAACAAGCTTCGCACCACTAGTAAAGGTGACCCATTTTCGTGCGTTTGGTATCGAGGTAGAAGCGATTGTGCGCCGTCGGAGCACTCACCACCGGTATGCGGCCCACAACTCGGACTCCGTCGGTCCGCAGTTTTTCGATCTTGTCGGGATTGTTACTCATGAGCTCTACCGAGATCACGCCGAGCATCTCCAGGATCAGCGCCGCAGCGCGATAATCGCGACCTTCAGCCGGGTATCCCAGGACCTGATTCGCCTCCACGGTATCAAGGCCCAGATCCTGAAGACGGTACGCCTTCAGTTTGTTCAGGAGCCCTATGCCGCGGCCTTCCTGCCGCAGATAGACGATGGCACCGCGCTCTGCCGAGCCCAGATATCGCAGCGCGAACTCCAGCTGATCGCGGCAGTCACAGCGCAGCGAACCCCAAACATCACCGGTATGGCATTCCGAGTGCACCCGTACCGGACAACCCTCGGCATTACGTACGTCGCCTTTCACAACCGCAGTATGCTCCAGCCCGGTCGCGACCTCGAGAAACCCGTACATCAGAAACCGTCCGTGACGCGTCGGAAAATCGACACTCGCCACCAGCTGAATCTGCGAGGACGATACGTTGCGGTGTTCGGCGGCCGCTTTGCGATGCTGGGCCGCGTTACGGTGTTCGCCGGTGTTCGCGCGTTGCGCAGCGACCGGGTCGCGGTGTTCGGCCGCGTTGCCGTTGCGGCCGTTCGCTGCCGCGGCAGAGGGGGCGTCGAAACCGGCATCGGCGCCGGCGTAGAACAGATGCGGGTCAGCGGCAATGCGCTGCGCCCAGTCCTCGACCCGACTACGCCCGTTTGATCCGCCGGCTCGGTGCCCGTTTCCGGTGGTTGGACGGTCGTGCTTCCGCGGCCGGTCTCCCCGGCCCTCGGCGTGTCCGTTGCGGTGGTTTGCATCTGGGCCATCGTGCTGCGCATTCATACTGTTTACGTTCCGAATCAGCTGCAATTTCTGTTTGATTGCGACTACAATAGTGAAGTGGACCACAAAAGTCAAACTTTTTAGATAGTATTGAGAATCAGTGCATGTTGTCGATACAATCCGGTGTCATGGTGGTGCGGGAATGCCCCGAAAGGTGAAGGTTCTGGTCAGCTACGCCCAAAGTCTCGATGGTCACGTCGCCACAGCTACCGGCGCGTCCCGCTGGATATCCGGCCCTGAGAGTCTCGAGTACGCCCACTGCCTGCGGCGGGAGAACGAGGCTATTCTCGTAGGCAGCGGCACCGTCGTTCGGGACAACCCCCTCCTCACCTGCCGCCTGCCGGGAGCCCGTTCGCCCCGGCGCGTGCTGTTGGACTCCGGACTCCGGATTCCCCTCGGCTCTCAGGTCGTTCAAACCGCTGAGGCGGTCCCAACCGTGATCTTCACCACGGCGCAGCGCCTGGATCAACGCGACGAAACGGTCACACGGTTTGAGCAGGCGGGCGTAATTCTACGCGCTGTACCTTCGGACACCCCGGGGCAGCTGAGCCTCTCAGCAGTACTGGATACGCTGGAAGCCGACGGGGTGACGAGCTTGTTCGTTGAGGGGGGATCGCGTGTAATCACTGCTTTTCTCAAGGCCGGACTCGTGGATGAGTGGCATCTGGTCATGGCGCCGATCATAATTGGAGCAGGAATTCCCGCGGTGGGTGACCTCGGGGTACGGGATCTTGCAGAGGCGTACCGCTTTGAGACACGATCGGTGACGCACCTCGGAGAGGATTTACTATGGAAACTGGTTCGTCGACAGGAACAGCGTTGAGCGCCCGCGCCGTTTTTTTCGTAGCGCCGCGCTCGGTGGAGATCCGCAATGTGGCGCTGGGCTCCGAGCAGCCGAACGCCGGGCAATGCGACAAAGACGCCCCGGTCCTGGTACGCTCGCGCCTTGCGGCAATCAGTTCCGGCACCGAGCTCCTGTTCTTCCGGGGTCAAATGCCGGAACAAATCGAGGGCGAGACCCTCGCGGCGCTCGGTGAAGCCGGAGGCTACCCGCTTGCCTACGGTTACATGAACGTAGGAGTGACGGCGAGCGGGCAGCGGGTGTTCGCCTTTCAGCCGCACCAGGACCGGTTCCGCTGCAACCCTGATGAGCTTGTCGCGATACCCGCCGACGTTCGCGATGAGGATGCCGTCCTGCTTCCGAGTGTCGAGACGGCGTTGAGCATCGTGCACGACGCAGCTCCATTGCTCGGCGAGCGGGTTGCGGTCTTCGGCCTCGGAGTGATCGGGCTGCTTGTCTGCGAGCTTCTCGTGCGTTGCGGGATTCGCAAGCCGGTGGCGGTCGATCCCATTCCCGAGCGGCGCGAGCGAGCGGCCGAGTTGGGCTGCGCCTGTTTATCGCCCTCGGAACCGCGGCTCGAAACAGAGATCGAGCGGCTGACTGACGGGCGTGGTCTCGATATCGCGATCAACACGAGCGGGAGCCAGGCCGCGCTCCAAACGGCGATCGACGCTTCCGCCCTGCACGGGACCGTCGTCGAGGCGTCCTGGTATGGACGCAAGCCGGTGGAGTTGCAGCTGGGCGAAGCATTCCACCGCCGCAGGCTCACGATCAAGAGCAGCCAGGTGTCGCGGGTGCCGCCGGCGCTCTCAGCCCGTTGGGATAAGGCGCGCCGTCTGCAAACCGCTATGGAGCTTTGCCGCGCGCTCCGGCCGGGCAAGCACATCACGCACCGTTTCGCTCTCGGGCAGGCTCAAGAAGCCTTCGAGCTACTTGATACTCAACCGGAGCCGGTGCTACAGATTGTCCTTGAGATGCCCGATTAAGCGTCAAAGGAGCCGAGAATGTACAAGACCGGTGTGATCAGGCCGCTCAACGCCTATCATTATCTCCGCGGGAACTTCGGAGATGAATCGGAACCGCACACACACCCGTATCGAATCGAATGGATTAGATACAGCGGCGAGCTCGATGAGAACGGGTTCGCTACCGATATTGCCGCCATGGAGCGCACCCTCGAGACAGTGCTCGCGGAGATCGATAGCCGGCTGCTGAACGATCTGCCGTTCTTCAGCGAGCGCCAGACCAGCCTGGAGAATCTCGCGCGCTATCTGACCGAACGCCTGAACGAGGCGTTGCCCCAGCCCGGCTCGCGCTCCGAGCTCAGAATCTGGGAATCCGAGACCGCGTGGGCGTCCTTTGAGATGGAGTCTTGACCCCGATACTGTTCACCCCGCCGAGCGATAATCGCAAAACCGGCGGCTACATCTACAACGCCCGTATCGCAGCGATCCTCGAACCAAAAGGTCTCCTGCAGCACGAGTTCGTTCCACCCGAAAGACTTGCCGAGCGCTTAACGGCTACCGATCTTTGTGGCCAGCCTACCGTGGTGCTCGACAGCCTCTATCTCAGCCATTCCGATACGCTCGTCGCCGCGCGGCGACGGACGGCCGAGCGCGGACAGCGCTGGCTGCTGCTCGCACACCTGTTGCCGTCACAGGAAACCGACGGCCGCCGCGAACGCGAGTCTGAAGCGGCCGCGCTTCCCCTATTCGACGCGGCAATCGTCCCCAGCAACTATATGAGCGCGGCGCTGTCACAGCGCGGTTTTCGTCCACACCAGATCGCCGTCTGCCACCCCGGGACCGACCGGTCGCGCCGGCTTGTCACCGGCGGGCAGCTTGTCACCGGCGGGCAGCTTGTCACCGGCGGGCAGAATGATGCCCCGCAGATTCTGACCATCGCCAACTGGATCCCGCGCAAGAACCTCGAAGACGTCCTCGAGGCGCTCGGGCGGCTGGAGAGCTTCAACTGGAACTGGCACATCGTCGGTTTCGCCGACCCGCATTCTGCTTATGTACGCCGGTTGCAGGAAAGGATCAGACACAACCGACAGTCTGCGCGCATCATTTGTCACGGAACACTGGAGTCACACGCGCTCGACCATCTCTGGGCCGAGGCCGATCTTTTCGTGCTGGCCACGCACTTTGAGAGCTACGGGATGGTGTTTGCGGAGGCCCTCAGCCATGGGGTGCCGGTCGTAGCGCCGCGGGTGGGTGGAATACCGGAAATCGTCGAGTCCGGACGAAGCGGGTTACTGTACGATCCTGCCAAGCCGTCAGCGCTTCGGGCCTGCCTGCAGATCCTGCTCAGTGACGCCGAACTACGCCGCAGCTTCGCCCAAGCAGGCGCAGCCGCAGCGGAGCGTCTTCCGCGCTGGGAAGACAGTGCCCACCGATTCGCAGCAGTGTGCCATGGCGCGTGAGCCGTCTCCCGCGCCCCGTGCGCCACGCCTCAATTTCGGGCTGCTCATAGCCGGCCAGGTCACCTCCAAGCTCGCGCACGCGGTCTTTCTGATCGTCCTGACGCTCTATCTCAAGCAGCTGACCGACTCGGCCCGCGTGCTCGGAGCGGCGCAGTTTCTCTCATACCTGCCGGCAGTGTTGCTCGGGCCGTTTGCAGGGATACTCGTTGACCGTTTCGAACGCAAGCGGTTACTGGTCGGCGCGGATGCGGTCCGAGGAGTCGCAATCGTTCTGGTCGCAGCAGCCGCCTCATCCGGCGGTGCGGTACCGGTTTGGACCTTGTTTGCGCTTGCCGCAACCGTAAGCCTCTGCCAGGCGGTGTTCCTTCCCACGGTGCAAGCCCTTCTCCCCGAGCTCGTCGCCTCCGAAAGGCTGCGGCGGGGTAATGCCGTGCGTGGGGCAGGCGTACAGCTTTCTAATCTCGGTGGTAACGCCGTGGGCGGACTGTTGTTTGCATCGCTCGGCGGGCCGCTGGTGTTGCTCTTCACCGGTATTGTGTTCCTGGGTTCGGCAGCACAAGAGCTGTTGATCCGTATACCGCGCCGGCCGCATCGCGCTCGTACGCCCGGGATCGGACCGCAGGTGTGGGCCGCTCTGCGCTACCTGAGGGTGCGCCCCGGCGTCGCTACCGCAGTCATGACGCACGGGGTGGTCGGCCTCAGCTTTCCACCGCTTTTGCTCGCCCTCCCGTTCGTGGTTCTCGACGACCTCGGCCTCCCCGAGAGCTATTTCGGATTCTATCTTGCCACGGTGCTGGCCGGCGGCATTCTGGGTTACATGCGGTTCGGAAGCTCACGCCTGCGGCAGCCCTCAGGACGGAAGCTCCTCCTGGCCGGTTTCACGCTGCTCGCATCGGGAATCACTGTGGCGGGAGCGCGTACGCAGGCGCTCGTGTTGTTTCCGGCGTTCTTCGCAGCCGGGCTCGGCGCGGGGATGGTTAACCTCGCCCTGGTGACCGCCATACAGGCCGCTACTCCCGCTGCCCGTCGGGGGCGTGTGTTCGGCATCTATGAGACAGTGGCCGCCGGGGCCTCGGCCATCGGATTTGCCCTGTCCGGCCCCCTGATTGACCTGCTGCGCGCGAACCTGTCGCTGTTGATAGCCGCGATAGGGATCGGCTTGTTCGTCTACAGCGGCTATCTCGCGCGGTCGTCAACAGTGGCGACGCTCTTCGAGTGACGGCGCCTAAAGACCAGCGTCGAATGACGCTCGCTGCCTGTGACGCTCGCCCTTCAGGCGGAACCGCTTAATTCCGGCATCGAGTCTGTCCGGCGCACAAAGCGCCGGTACTCCTCGCGTAGGCGTGAAAACTCATCCTCGGCGCGTTCCTCGGCTTCCTCGCGCCCTGTCGCTTCCAACCTGGCCGCCGCACGCCCGAGCGGCATGGCACCGAGACTTTGCGCCCCTCCTTTGATCGAATGTGCGCCGAGGCGCACGGCTTCCCAGTCACGGGCTGCGATAGCGTTCGCAAGGCGCTCCAGCTCCTGCTCGGTCTGAACGCGAAACCGGCTCACCACCCGTACCACTACGTCGCGTTTCCCCATGAACGCTTCAGTGGCCGTCTCCAGATCGAACACCAGCTCATCCTGACCTACGGCTTCCGCGCTCTCTGCGCCGGCGGTAGCCTGCGCGCCGGCGGTAGTCTCCAGAGAGGCCGGCCGCGAACCGTCCACGGTTGTCTCCTGCGATGAGTCGTACACCCCCGCCACATCCCTATGCTTCGGAAGCCAGCGGCGCAGGACCGGCACTACGTCACGGCTCTTGAAGGGCTTGCTCAGAAAATCATTCATACCCGCGTCCAGACACCGCTCACGTTCCTCATGGATGGCGTTAGCCGTGACCGCGATGATCGGCAGCTCGCGGGTGAACTCGCGGATTGCTCTGGTAGCTTCGTAGCCGTTGAGGCGAGGCATCTGCACATCCATGAACACGAGGTCGAACTCGCCGCTTCGAGCCAGCTCGACCGCCTCGTATCCGTCGGTAGCTACCGTGGGCGCGTAGCCGAGCTTGAGGAGAATGGTCTCGAAGAGCTGCTGATTGACCGGATGGTCCTCAGCAACCAACAGGCGATACTCGCCAGCCTCTGTATCGCCTGCGGCTGCATCGCGCGCCCTTGCATCACCGGCGGCTGTAGCGCCGGCGCCTGCATCACCTGCGTCTTCGCCCTGCGGGGCGTGATCGCCTACCGTCAGCGGCCCGTGCGCCGTGCCTGCAGTCCCCGGACCGGAGGCGACCGGCTGCGGCTGATGTTCGACTGCGGGTTCGCCGCGCTCGCCCGGGGCCTCACCGAGCTCGTCGGCCGCCTCGAGCTCTTCGATCAGCTCCTCAGCATCCTCGTCTTCAACAAGCTCGAGCTCCTCCACCTGTGCCGACAACCCCGGAGTCGTAAGGCGCAGCTGCTCTGCCTGCGGGCTCGCGGCTGCGGTACGCTGTTCGAGCACCTGGTACAGCGTGTGATAAAGCTCTCGCCATTTGACCGGCTTGTTCAAATACGCGCTGAACCATTTCAGCAGCTTCATCTTTGCTTCGGTCGCGCTCTTGCCCGCGGGGCTGAGCAATATCAGCGCGGTGTCCCGTATCAATTCGTCCGCGTGAACCTCGCTCGCAACCTGCCAGCCGTCCATGCCGGGGAGATCCTGATCGACCAGCGCCAGATCGTAAGGCTCCCCGCTCAATGCCGCGGCACGAAGCGCCTCGATTCCCTGTTCTCCGGTTTCAACCCGGACGGTCTCTGCTTTCCAGGCGCGCAGGTAACGCCCGAGCACGGTCGCGGCGGTTCTGCTGTCGTCGATGATCAGCACTCTTCGACCGGCACCGACCGGATGCAGCGGAGCACTGCGCGACTCGTCGGCCCCGGCGTCATCCAACGGAATGCGAAACCAGAAGCGTGAGCCCGCACCCTCGCGACTGCTGACACCGATCCGACCGTTCATCATCTCCACCAGGTTCTTAGAGATTGAAAGGCCCAGCCCCGTCCCCCCGAAACGCCGCGTGGTCGAGGAGTCCATCTGACTGAATGCTTGAAACAGGCGCTCGCGTTTGTCCTCCGGTATACCGATGCCCGAATCGATCACCTCGAAGTGGATCAGGTTTCCCCCATCCTCCCCAAGGACCGGACGCACGCGGATGCATATGAACCCTTTCGAAGTGAACTTGACCGCATTGTTGAACAGGTTGACGATGATCTGACGCAGACGTACCGGATCTCCCGAAACAGCCTGCGGCAAGCGTGGGTCTAGAAATGTCACCACCTCGAGGCCCTTCTTGTGCGCCTCGAGACTCACCATATCGACTGCGTCTTCGGTCATCGTCAGGAGATCGAACTGAATGACCTCCAAGGTCAGTTTTCCGGCCTCTATCTTCGAGAAGTCCAGGATGTCGTTGATGAGGCCGAGCAGCACCTCGGCTGAAAACCGGATCTGTTCCCCGTACTCACGTTGCTCAGCGTCGAGACTTGTATCGAGCAACAGCTCGGTGATACCGGTGATTGTGTGCAGGGGTGTACGAATCTCATGGCTCATGTTGGCAAGAAACGCCGACTTGGTCTTGGTGTTCTTCTCGGCCGTATCGCGTTCGTGTTTCAGCCGCATCTCGGCCTGTTTCTGTTCCGAGACGTCGTCGATCAACCCGCAGAGCAGCCTTTCCCCGCCGGACGAGACCGAACCTGATGCCAGGGCAATCTTCCACCAGCGTTTTCGGTTCCGCGAATCCGTTCTTCTCACCGTCAGCCTGCGTTTACCCGACGGATCGGCCCGCAACGCACGCAGCGCAGCTTGCAGGCGGTTGACGTCCTCATTCGCAATGAGGTGTTGCAGGTGAGCTCCGGTGAGCTCCTCGCTTTGCTCACCGCTCAACTGAACGAACGCCTGATTCGCGTACTCGATTCGCCCGGATTGTGTAAGGAAGACCATTCCCACCGGTGAATTAGCGAAAGCGTCTTGAAACTGCCGGTTAGCGTCGTGATCCATCGTCTGTCGCCGTGCCGCTCGCGGGGCCCCGATTCAGAAGTTCATACGGAGGACCTCGGTGGCTTTCTTCAGCAACCACTCAGGCTTCAACGGTTTGATGATGTAACTACTCACTCCGAACTTCAGCGCTTCGACCACCGTTTCCTTCTTCGAAAGCGCCGAGAGAACGATGACCGGAAGCTCGAGACCACGTTGCTTCAACTCACTTAGCACCTGAAAACCGTTCATCTCCGGCATCATCAGATCGAGAAACACGAGGTCGAAAGACTCAAGCTCCCCGCACTCAATGAACTCGCGCCCGTTGTTGAAGGCCTTGACGGTGAAACCCGTATCGGTGAAAGCGGTCTCAACCAGTTCCTGTATGACGATATCGTCGTCAACGATGGCAACAACGACGTCGCGGTCGATTTCTTCGAGCCCCTGTTCAACCGTCTTCTCGGTCTCGAACTTCATATCGAAGGACTCACCCGCCGCTTTCTTGGGAGCCGTACTCTTTAGGAAATCCTCCTGGATCACGCTGTGCTCCCCGTCCATGTAGGCCTCGGCCTTCTTGCCGAGCAGTCCGTCCATCGCGCGCTCGATGCTGTTAGTCACCTCGATCTCGCGATAGGCCTCGCGTGAGTCGACGAACTCCTTCACGTAGCGGTTGTTGGTAAGCACTTTGATGTAGCGCGGCTTTGTGCGCGTGCGATTCAGGATGTTGCTCAGGAGCATACCGAGCTTCACCGTATCGTCCGAGCCCATTTCGACGTGCGGCATTATCACCAGCACGCGCGGCGACTCGGTCTCATACAGATCCATCAGTTCCGAGATCTTGTACTTCAGGAGCTCGATCTTCTCCTTGTTCAGACCTTCCGAGACCTCGATGAAGAGAATCTCGTCGTTGAAATGGGCCTCGATAATGCAGGGCGTGTTGTCGAGGTCCAGATTCACATCCAGTATCTCAGCCACCGTCCGCAGCAGGGAGTCCACCGTGATCGGCTTCGTGAAGAACTTCTTCACCCCGTACTTCGCGACCTGCATCAGCTTTTGCCGGTCGATCCGCGCCGAGCACATAACCACAGGTGTTCCAGCGGTGTTGGGATCGTTCTTCTTCTTCTCCAACAACTCGATCGAGCTGTTGCGCGACAAATAGTAATCCATGATCACCAGGTCGGGCATGATCTGTCGTAGTTTCACCGACCCGTCCAGACCGTTCACCGCCAGCGTGACCTCAAAACCGTACTCGCTCAGCTTCTGCTTGAGAAACTCGCGAAAGAGCTGCGATTCATCGATGACGAGAATCTTTTTCATTGTGGAACGCCTCTTTTCGTTTTAGTTATATGGTGATTGCGCCCGTTTTTCAACTCAGTCGTGCAGGTTGATTGACAGCGGCGGGCCTGCCTCGCTAGTATCGCTGTTAAATCAACCGCGGCTTTCGCCGACCGGAGTCCTATGCAGCATAACAGTCTTGCCCGCAATGAACAACTCGAAGCCCTGGTTAACTCGCCATTTGAAGCGGAAGCCGATTGGACACCGGCCGACCATGCCGATGTGCTCGAGCACCTGATTCTATCTGCCTCCGGATGGCGCACCGTCTTCGCCGCCGACCGACTCGAGCACAGCCGCACTCCGTTCGTCGACCGCCCGCGCCTGCTGTTGGCTTGTTACGCAGCCGATAGCTTTGCCCAGTATCTGTCGGCATCCCGGTCCTCACCCGAATCGGCCTCGGGCGAATCGGTCGCCGGCGAATCGGCCGCGGGCGGGGAACCCGCCGGGGTTCCCGGCTCTCACAGGGTGGCGCTTGCCACCGACGCTCGCCCAACCGGTTATCTCCTGGCCGCCGTCACGGCCCGCTGCCTGCTCGCAGCCGGCCATACGGTAGAGTACCTCGGCATTGCCCCCACACCGCAGCTGCTTGCCTACAGCGCCGCGAATCCAGCCATAGACGCGTGCGTGTGCATTACCGCAAGCCATAATCCCCTCGGCCACAACGGTTTCAAGTTCGGCATGGCCGACGGCGGAGTTCTGAGCACCGGGGAGGCCGCGACGCTCACCGAGCGGTTGCGCGCCACGCTCGCTTCGCCGGAGCTTCGCCGAACGGCAGTTGCTCGCGCGGTTACCATCGACGCGCAAACCGTTACCCGCGTCCTGGCCGAGGAGCCGCAGCGCTTCTCGGCCTCCTTTGCCGCGTATCGTGAGCAGGCGGAGCGACTTATGGACCCGGCCGCAACCGGTGTAGCCGTTCGGCTGCGCAACGTCCTCACCCGGTCCCCGCTCGGCGTGGTGGGCGAGCTCAACGGCAGCGCTCGCGGACGCTCGATTGACGGTGAGTTTCTCCGGGGGCTCGGCCTCACAGTGGAGCTTCTCAATGCCGAACCGGGCGCCGTCGTCCACCAGATTGTCCCGGAGGGAGCCGGTCTCGAGGACTGCCGCCGCGCACTGGCCGACAGGGCGGGCGCGCCGGACCGTTTTCTGCTCGGTTACGTGCCCGACAACGACGGCGACCGCGGCAACCTCGTATACCGTCCGGTCGACCGCGACGAGGCGCTTGCGCTCGGCGCCCAGGAGGTCTTCGCCCTCACCTGCTTCGCCATCCTGTCGGCGCTCGCCCGCGAAGGCAAGCCGGTGAGCGGCACACAATCGCGCTCGGCCGCCCGTATCGCGGTGGTCGTCAACGGGCCAACGTCCCACCGCGTCGATTCCATTGCCGCCCGGTTCGGCGCGGAAGCTCACCGCGCCGAGGTGGGTGAGGCTAACGTTCTTGCGCTCGCCGACCGCCTCCGGGAAGAAGGGTATCTGGTACCCCTCATCGGCGAAGGCTCTAACGGAGGTGCAATCATCCCGCCGCAGCGCGTGCGCGATCCACTCGCTATGCTCATCACGCTGATCAAGCTGTTACGGCCGCCCGACCCCGAAACAGCCGGCCTCAGCGATGAAGCGCTTACGCGCCGAGATATCCCCAGCCTACTCGAGCAGCTTCCACCGTGGTCGACGACCAGCACCTACGACCCTGAAGCGCTGCTCCAACTGCGTGCCGGCGATCACGCCTTGCTCAAACAACGCTATGAGGACGCCTTTCTCGAGTACTGGGAACAGGGCCGCTCGTACCTCGCAGAAGCCTTTGGCATTGCGTCTTTCGAGGAGCACAACTACGAGGGTATACACGATCGCACCGGCTTCGGACCATCGTCCCGCCGCGGAGCCGAAGACGGCGGGCTGAAGATCCTGTTTCGCGACAGGGACGGTGAGCCGGCGGCCGCGTTGTGGATGCGCGGCTCAAAGACCGAGCCGGTGATGCGCATCATGGCCGAATGCCGCGGAAGTGAAGCCGCACAAGCAGGCGAGTTGCTGCAGCTTCAACGAAGGCTGGTCCTACAGGCCGACCGCCGAGTCTGAGGCGGCGGGCGCCGGCTGAGACTGAGGCGACAGGCGCCGCGGCGGGCGACCGCTAAAGCCGGGGCAGCGCGGCTCGCCCAGGCTTCCAGCGCTGGGCCGCGGCAGACGCGGGGCAGGCGAAGGATACCGGGACCGGGCGAAACAAGCTTCTTACCGCTACTCCAGCCTGTAGCTCCCGTCGGGATCGCAGACGATAAAGCCCTCGCGTTCCAGGCCGGCGAGCGCTTCCTGCGTGAGATCCTCCGGCTCCGGCAGCCGGCTCTTGAGCTCCGCAGGCGACATGCGCTCCCCGCCGGTTAACAGACGCAGAATCTGTCCCCGCCGTTGGCGCCGGGAGCCTTCAAAGCGCGACTGCCTGCTGTAGTGCCGGCTACGACGATTGGCGTTCTCCCTGCCGCCGCGTCCGAGCGCTGCGCCGTAGTCCATCAACGCATAGTACCACTCGCGCGGGTTCGCGTAGTCTAACACCGCTTCGAGGACCGGGCGGATCTCCTTATCCGGTACCGCGTCGCAATCGGGGAAGAACCAGTGCAGCACGGCGCGCCTGATGTTGGTCTCGATGAACACGACCGGGCGGTTATACACGAATGCCGCGAGCGCCCCCGCAGTCGCGCTGCCCACTCCCGGCAGCTTCCGGAGCTCATCCGGATCCGCGGGCAGGACGCCGCCGTACACGCCCATCACCATCTCAGCGGTCTGCTTCAGGAAGCGTGCTCGCCGGTTGTAACCGAGCCCCTGCCATAGGAGCAGCACGTCGCGCATGGGAGCCGCCGCGAGTGCCGCGAAATCCGGAAAGCGCTCCAGGAACGCCTTATACTTCTCGCGCACGCGCTCGGTCTGCGTCTGCTGCAGCATCAGCTCGGAAACAAGAATCGCGTACGCGTCGTCAGTCTCGCGCCATGGAAACCGTCGGCGATGCCTCTGGTAGTACCCGCGGACCGCTCCGCGAAAGCGCGCGAGCGCTTCACCTGCTGCCGCCGGCTCTTGTGCCGGCCGCTCGGCTTTCAGGCGCTCTTTTGGCGTTTCTTGCGTGCCGTCTCGGCCTTGCGACTGATCTTGTTCCATACGCCGGTGAGCCCCATCGCCTTCTTGGCCGCCGACAGTGTCTGCTGCTGCTGCTCGCGCATCTTCAACGTCCCGTTGTAGATCACCTCGTCGACATAGCCGGTGCGGGCTTCGAACTCGGCCCGCCGTTCGCGAATCGGCGCGAGGAATGTATTGAGCGCGGCGGCAAGCTTCTCTTTGACCTCAACGTCGCCGACTGCACCCTTGCGGTAGCGCTCGGCTAATTCGGCGACCTCCTCGCGGTTGGGGTTGAAGATATCGTGGTAGATAAACACGGGGTTACCTTCGACCTTACCGGGCACATCGGCCCTGACTCGGTTCGGGTCGGTGTACATCCCACGAACCTTCTTCTCGACCGTCTTTGGATCGTCTGAGAGCAAAATCGCGTTGTTCAGCGACTTCGACATCTTACCGGAGCCGTCGGTACCGACGAGGGTCGGCACGTCACCGATCAGCGTATCCGGCACCGGGAAGACCTCGCCGTATAGATAGTTGAAGCGCCGTGCGATCTCGCGCGTCAGCTCGACATGGCTTTCGTTGTCGCGGCCCACCGGTACGAGGTGCGCGCGCGGACCGAGAATATCGGCGCTTTGCAGCACCGGATACCCCAGCAAACCGAACGGCATCTCGCTCAGGTTTGCAGAGCTAGCCATGTCCTTGAGGCTCGGAAGGCGCTGCAGGCGCGGTACCGTTACCAACATTTCGAATAGCAGGTTCAGCTCGTAGGTCTCGTGGACAGCGCTCTGCAGGTAGATCACCGACTGTTCGGGGTCGATACCGCAGGCCAGATAATCCAGAACCATCTCGCGCGCGTTCTCGGTTATCTCCTCGATCTCTTCCTTGGCAGGACGCGTGGTCAAGGTGTGCAGATCGGCGATAATGAAGTTGCACTCGTACTCCCGCTGCAGCTTCACCCTGTTTGCTATGGATCCTACATAATGCCCGAGGTGCAGTTTCCCGGTCGGGCGATCGCCGGTGAGTATTCTTCGCTTTTCCATACCGTGTTGTGTCTAACTACCTTTCTGTTGAATTTGCGTATCTTCGTAGTCGTTTGCCGCTCCGCCGTTACCGGCGAAACCTCGCCGCAGAAACGGTACCGAACGTTTGCGGGGCCGGAAACTGCCGGTTCCCATCAGGATCCCGACCGGCTCCAGCGCGGGGATGTTCTCGAAGGTTATCTTCATCGCCACCGTCAGCGGCACCGCCAGGAACATTCCGATTGGCCCCCACAACCATCCCCAGAACAAGAGCGCCAAGAGGATGATTACCGGGCTCAGATTCAGGCTCTGGCCGACCAGCTTAGGATCGATGATATTGCCGATAATGAACTGACTGAGCCCCATCGTTATTGCGGTAGCCAATACCGGGTTCCAGTCCGGGGCGAACTGCAGCACCGCGAACAACACGCTCATGACCGTGATGATGATTGAGCCGAGTGTAGGGATGAAGTTGAAAAGGAGCGTCAGAATCGCCCATACGAACGGAAAATCTACCCCGATGATGTTGAACGCCACATAGATGATGCCACCGGTTAGCGCGCTGATCAGGAGCTTCACACGCAGATAACGGCCGATCTCGGCGTTGATATGCTCGAAAACGATTGCGATCTTGCGCGTGGTATGATCCTTGAGCGCGTTCATGAGCTTCGTCTTGACGTAGGGTTTCTCGAGCAGCAGAAACAGCAGGAACACCAGCACGATCACGAGGCCGCTCACGAAGGTCATGAAGTTGCCCGACAGCGTCAGGAGATAGACCCGCGCGGTACGGGTGAGGTCAAACTGACCGAGCACCTCGTCGGGGATGTCGAAGCGGGTGGTCAGGTCGCTTAGTATCTCGATGAAGCGCACCTGATAGCGAGGGAACTCTCGTAACAGAGTCTGAACGCTCGAGTACAGGATCAGCCCGATCAAAAACCCGAACGACAGCACCATCCCGAGCACAGCCAGAATCGAAAGCCCCCGGGGCACATGCAACCGAGCCAGCACCTGCACCACCGGAGCAACGAGAAAATAGAGCATCACCGCGATCACGAACGGGATCACGATGGTTCCGGTGATTGCGAGCACCGACCCGACCGCGACGATCGCGATGGTAAGGAGCAGGGCGGTGTTTACCTTCTGATGATCCACAGCAACTCAACGATAGCAGATTTCGGCAGCTAATAGAAGCCTGCGAGAACACCCGACCCCGAAGCGCGATGCGCCGACACCATGCCCGACACTGTGAGCCGACTCTTGAGCACTGACACGCGAGCGCGGCGGGTGCCTCGCGAGCGCTCAGGCGTGGATAGGCCACCCTTCGGCCGTGCGTGCCGCCTCCATCACCGCTTCGGACAAGGTCGGGTGGGCGTGCACCATCGTCGCGATATCCTGGGGCAGCAGCTCACCCTTCTTCGCAAGCAGCAGTTCGTGGATCAGCTCGGTAGCGTTCGCCCCGACCACGTGCGCCGCAAGCAGCTCGTGCGTCTTGGGTTCGTACAGCAGCTTGACGAGACCTTCAGATTGCTCCACCGCCACAGACTTTCCCGCACCGCGGTACGGGAACACCGCCTTCTCGAATGCGAGCCCGCGCTCCTTCGCCTGCTCCTCGGTAGGTCCGAAGCTGCCGATCTCCGGAACCGTATAGACCGCCGACGGGCCGAGATCGTCCGCAAGGCGCGGCTCCACTGCGTGGCCGGCCATATGCTCGACCGCTATCTCAGCCTCTTTCATCGCCCAGTGCGCAAGCAACGGCGTCTGTATCACGTCTCCGACCGCATAGATGTTCTTTGCTGCAGTTTGATAGTACTCACCGGTCGCGATGAAGCCGTTTTCGATCTCCACGCCGAGCTCCTCGAGGCCAAGTCCTCCGCTGCTCGGGGCCCGGCCGACTGCTACGAGCAGCTTGTCGCACGCGATGGTTTCTGTCTTGCCGTCGTGTTCAACGGTCAGTTTCAGCTCGTCATCGGCCCGTTGCAGCGTTGAGGCCTTCGCCCCGGTAAGCATCTTGATACCGCGGCTCTTGAACGCCTTCGCAATAACCTCTACCGCTTCAGCGTCCTCGATCGGCAGCACCCGTTCGAGCATCTCCACCACCGTCACCTCGACGCCGAAGGCGTTCATCACAT
Organism: Spirochaetaceae bacterium; assembly: GCA_003552665.1. Taxonomy (GTDB): domain Bacteria; phylum Spirochaetota; class Spirochaetia; order DSM-27196; family SLAA01; genus B1Sed10-166. The sequence continues at coordinate 26,459 of PUNW01000385.1, forward strand.
GGGCGAACTCCATCCCGATTGCGCCGGCACCGAGAATCACAAGTCGCTGAGGCAGCTCGGTCATCATCAGGATGCCTGTTGATGACAACACGCGCTCTTCATCGAACTCGAACCCGGGCAACTCCCGCGACTGCGAGCCGGTGGCTATCATGATGTACCGGCTCGAAAGTTTCCGCCCGCCGTCGACCGTCACCTCGTTGCCGCCGGTTACTCGTGCGCTGCCGGTTATGTATTCGACATTGTTCTTCTTGAGCAGGAACTGCACGCCCTTCGAAAGCTTGTCGGCCGCAACCCGCGACTTCTTGTGCGCTTTCTTGTAGTCGAATCCACTGTAGTCGAGCTTAACGCCGAGCTTCCGAAGCTCCTCACCGTGGGCGAACACCTCAGCTTGATGGATCAGCGCCTTCGACGGGATACAACCCACGTTGAGACAGACGCCGCCCGGTTTGTCCTTCTCCACGATTGCCGTCTTCAAACCGAGTTGTGACGCACGAATCGCGCCGACGTAGCCTCCGGGTCCGGCCCCGACAACTACCAGGTCGTACTCATGTTGAGCCATTTGCAGTTACTCCTTTCAGCACAGGCAGATCAAGAAACTAAAACAGTGCGCGATAGGGTTGCTCCATCAACGCTTTCAGATCGTTGAGGAAGCGCGCGCCGGCTGCACCGTCGATAACCCGATGGTCGCATGAGAGCGTCAGCTTCATAAGCGGACGTACCACGAGCTCCTCGTCATCGTCCACCACCACGGTCTTCTGCGTCTTACCGACCGCCAGAATCGCCGACCCCGGTGGGTTGATGATAGCCGTGAACTCCTCGATTCCGAACGCCCCGAGGTTGCTGATCGTGAATGTCGCGCCGCTGTACTCTTCCGGCTGCAAGGCATCGTTTTGCGCTTTCTCGATCAGCTCTTTGAGCTCGGCGTCGATCTGAGCGACTCCCTTGTTTGCGCAGTTCCGCACCACCGGCGTAATCAGCCCCGAACCCGCGTCGACCGCCAGCCCAATGTCGATGCTACCGTGCTGCAAAATGGTCTCTCCCTGCCAGCTGGCGTTCACCCCGGGATGACGCCTGAGCGCTTCGGCCGCAAACTTGATCAGGAATGCGTTCAGACCGGCCTTTTGAGGCAGCTCCCGATTGAGCGCTTCGCGCGCGCCGGTCACCGCGCCCATATCGACCGATAGCGACAGATAGAAGTGCGGCGCCGAAAACTTGGATTCCGCAAGCCGCTTAGCAATCACTGCGCGTCTCCGTGACACCGCTACCGTTTCGTCACGGCCGGGGACGGCCGCCGCGGTGAAGCCCGCTGCGGCCCCAGCCGCCGGCGCTCCGGCTCCCGCAGTGGCGGTGGCTCCGACGGCGGCCGGCGTAAAGCCCTCCAGATCGTCCTTGACGATGCGCCCGCCGGGCCCGCTGCCTGAGACCTGACGCAGATCTATCCCGCGCTGCTCGGCCAGCTTGCGCGCGAGCGGCGAAGCCTTGACGCGTTCTCCACCGGCCACCGGCGGCGGCGGGGCCGCCCCCGGCTCCGCAACGGGGCTCGGCTGCTCCGCAGGACTTACCTGCTCCGCGGGGCCCACCTGCTCCGCCGGGCTCACCCGGGTGTCGGCTTCAGCCGCGCCGGCTGTTGCGCTCGCCGTTGGGGCTACTCCTTCCGCCGGAGCAGCGCTCGTCGACGGAGCTGCCCCCTCTACCGAGGCAGCACCCGCTCCGGCGCGCTCCGCCTCGGCGACAAGCTCGCTGATGTCTTCCCCGCTCTCGCCGATAATCGCGATCACTTCCCCGACATTCGCGGTTTCGCCTGCTCCGCGCACAATCTTCAGCAGCGTGCCTTCCTGTGTACTCTCGTACTCCATGCTCGCTTTGTCGGTCTCCACCTCGCAGAGCACATCACCGGCGGCAACGGTATCGCCCTCGCTCTTGCTCCAAGACACAATCGTGCCCTCGTCCATCGTGGGCGAGAGCGCGGTCATTAGCACCTTTTCAGCCATTGTTCCGTCCAGTTCCTCATTTCATGTAAGCCACGCGCTTCACCGCGGCAACGATCTTCTCACTCGAAGGCTGCACCGCAAGCTCGAGGTTGTGGTTATAGGGCATCGGCACATCTTCCGAGCTCACCAACTCTACCGGCGCGTCGAGATCATCGAAACAGTTTTTCGATATCAGCC
>PUNW01000116.1 GCA_003552665.1 Spirochaetaceae bacterium
AGCTCGTCCTCCAGTATCAAGATCTGCTGCGGTCGGCACGGCGGCTGGTGCTTGTGCACCCGGATTGGTGGGGCGGGCCGCCGGCGTTGCTGAAGGGCTGGGTCGAACGCGTGTTTCGTCCACACGTCGCCTACCTGTATACCGGACAGGAGTTCATGCCGAAAGTGAAACAGGGACTGCTGGGGCGTCTCAGCGTGCTGGTCGCCTATACTACCGACACCGATGCCGATGCGGCGTGCAACTCGGTTGAACGTTTCTGGGGCAGTTTGGTGTTCGAGTTCTGCGGCACACGGGACGTGGAGTTTGCCGGCTTCCACGAGCTTCATTCGCTGGGCCCCGGCACGCGCACACGGCTGCTGCGGCAGTTCCGGAAACAGCTGTCGAGTTGGCTGAACGACGCTTCCGGGCTAGACAATGCGTTGAGCGCAACGGCACCCTGAGGAGTTTTCCAGAAGGAGGACACGGTTGAGGGAGATCATCCTGTATCGTCACGCACAGGCTGAACCGTCGGAGGGAGGGCGCCCCGACGAAGAGCGGCGGCTGACCGCGGCCGGCCGTGAAGCAGCTGCAGATCTCGGCAGGCTGCTGAAGGAGCACAAACGCGTCCCCCAGAGGGTTCTGTGCTCACCGGCAACGCGCGCGGTGCAGACTGCGGAGCTGTGCGCTGCCTCCGCCCAAGCGCCGGTCGCGCTGGAACGGTTGCCGGAGCTGTATACCGGCGGGCTGGACCACTATATCGCCGCATTCGCTGATCAGCCGCCGGAACTTGATCGTGTTATGATTGTGGGGCACAATCCAATCATAGAGGAGGTGATCGAGCACCTTGCCGGCACGCATCAGCGCATCAGCTCCGGGCGTGCCGCCGTATTGCAGTTTGACGTCCCGGAATGGGACACGATTGCAGCCGAGCTGAAGGCCCGCTTGGCGGGGATATTTCCGGAGGCGCCGCCGGCCTCCGGTGGCTAGATCGTAAAGGACAAGCAATAGGATCGTTACCGTTCCATGCGTAGACCAACACTGCTTCAGAAAACCTTTCGTCATCCGCTCCGTCTGCAGGAGATCGTACGCATCGTCATACGCTCCGGGCTTTCGGACTGGGTGCTCCTGCTCCACTTAGACCGTCCCTTCCCGTGGATCCGTCGCATCATCAAGGAGGAAGCACCTCCCGAGCAGGCCGAAAAGAACCGTTGGGTCATGGTGCGCGAGACCCTTGAAGCGCTGGGGCCAACCTTCGTCAAGTTCGGGCAGATCCTCAGCAACCGCACCGATCTGCTGCCCGCCGAGCTGATTGCCGAGCTCACCGGGCTGCAGGACGACGTGCCACCGGTTCCGATCTCGGCGGCACGGGAAGTCATTGAAGACGAGTTCAAGAGACCGCTGGATGAGTTGTTTCCGTGGTTCGATCCGGAGCCGATAGCCTCGGCTTCAATAGCCCAGGTCCACCGCGCGGCGCTGCGTAACGGTGACGAGGTCGCCGTGAAAGTTCAACGTCCGAGAATCGAGAACACCATCCGAACCGACATCGAGATCCTCATGTATCTGGCCACGCTGGTGGAACGCTACGTGCCGAACATGCGACTCTTCCACCCTACCGGGCTGGTGGAGGAGTTCAAGCGCAGCATCAATAGCGAGCTCGATTTCGCCCAGGAGCTTCGCAATATTCGCAAGTTCAAGAACCTCTTCGCAGATGACAAGCGCGTCCGAATCCCCAACCCGTACCGGGCCTACTCCACTCGTCGAGTACTCACGATGCAGTACATTCGCGGAACCAAGCTCGTCGATGTGCAGCAGGATGCAACCGGGCAGTTCAACAAACGTCGAATCGCCCGCATCGGCGCCGACGTGGTGCTCGAACAGATCTTTGTGCACGGGTTTTTTCACGCCGATCCACATCCCGGAAATATCCTGATCGCCGACGGCGATGTCCTTTGCTTTCTCGACTTCGGCAGCACCGGCCGCCTCCGGCCCCAACAGCGCAAACACCTGATCGAGAGCATGCTCGGGGCGGTCAACCACGACGCGGAACGGGTGACCAATGCTATGCTCGGTATCTGCGAGCGCTCGCCCCGCGGACTGGATTACGAAGCCCTGGAGGAACGCGTCAGTGACGTGCTCGACGAGTATCTGGAGGTTACCTTTGGGGATCTTGACCTCAACCAGTTCTTCGACGATCTGATCAAGATCGTTGTCCGATTCGGAATCCGCTTGCCGAGCAGCCTGATGCTGGTCACCAAAGCGTTGGTAGCGATCGAAGGTGTGGGGCTCAACCTGCGTCCGGATTTTAATATCATGGAAGTGTACCGCCCATTCACCCGCAAGCTGTATCTCAACCGCCTCAGACCCGAAAACCTCAGCCGCGACGGTTCGCATATCGCCGGCGACTATGCGGGTCTTCTGCGAACGCTCCCGAAAGACACGCGCGAGCTCGTCGATCTTGTCAAGAGCGGCCGTTTGCAGATGGGTTTCAATCTCTCCGGCCTCGAGCCGTTGCGCCGGACACTGGATGACGTCAGCTACCGGTTAGTGCTCGGCATCGTCCTCGGCTCGTTGATGGTGAGCTCGGCCATGATGGTGCAGGCGGGCATACCGCCTTTTGTGTTCAACGTGCCGCTGATCGGCGTGGTAGGGTTTGCCGCCGCCGGGCTGATCGGCTTCGGGTTTATCATCTCGCTGGTAGTTAACATGTTTCGGCGCTGAGCGACGCCATCGGCGGCACCGAACGTGGGGCACCGACTGCGGATTGCGCTCACCACGGCGGCTCCCGGCAGAACAGGGGCGTTGTGCCCGCCCGTTCCTTAGCCGCGCCCGGCGTGCGAATGCGGACGTGCGTACTGCTCCATCAGGTTCCGTGCGGTGCGGTCGATTATCTCGAACATCGCGCGAAACGCTTCACGCTCGTCTTCTGCGCCGCACGGGTCGGAAATCTCGGTCGGCGATTCGGATTCCGGATCAAACTCTCCGAATAAGCGGATCTTCCCGGAGAGCTCCGGATCGCCTCCGGTCATCCGGCGCAGCTCCTGTAGCTGTACGCGGTCCATCGCGAGAATGAGGTCGTAATCCCGTAGATCTCGCGGTTGGATCTGCCGGGCGAGGTGATCGAGATGAACACCGTACTCGCGGGCAACCTGGCGAGTGCGGCTGTCAACCTGTTCGCCGACGTGAAAACTCTGCACGCCGGCAGACTCGACTGCAAAGCGATCCCCCACTCCCTGCACGCGTGCGTGATGCTCAAAGACTCCCTGCGCAAGCGGACTCCGGCACACGTTGCCGGTGCACACGAACATGATCGTTATTTTGTCCATGCATCAAAGGCTACCGAACTCCGCCGTTTGGCGCAAGCCCTCTTTCCGAACTCGCCTGGTTACCGAAACTCGGGTGCGTGAATCAGCAACATGGTCTCGATGAACTCGCCACCCAGAAACACGAACCCCGGCCGGGCCTTGATAGACCACTCGGGCTCACCGCCGATCTCGAGCTGGTCGCCGCCGGCCTGGATCTGTTGTTCCGGGCGAATCGAAAGCGAGCGTAGCTGCATAAGCGCATTCGTCAGGTTAACGGTCTGAGGCGCTGCGTCATTCACCGGGTAGACCGTATAGATCTCGGGATGGCGCCGCGACGGTTCGAACTCGAAGAGCAACCGGTCGTCCGCCGAGAACACCACCGCCACATCCTCTTCGCGCTCGAGCCGCAGCTGGTATTCCAACTGCCCTCCGCGAATCACATCGATCTCGTACTCCGCCACTTCCGGGCTTACGATCTGAAGCGAAAGGAGTAGAGCATAGATAAGCGGTCCCGAAAGGCTCATCGATTACTTGCTCCGACAGCTACCCGACAAGCTTACGAACCACGCCGAGCAGTTTCTCCGAATCAAAAGGCTTCACGATCCAGCCCGTCGCGCCCGCCGCCTTCCCTTCCTGCATTTTTGAACCCTGCGCTTCGGTCGTCAGCACGATAATGGGAGTGAACTTGCCGTCGGGCCGTTCACGCACCTTCTTAACCAGCTCGATTCCATCCATGTTCGGCATGTTGACGTCGGTAACAATCAGATCGAACGCCGATTGATCCAGCTTGCCGAGAGCCTCGACCCCGTCCTCCGCCTGCGTCACTCCGTACCCGGCCTGCGACAACACGTACGTGACGCTTTCCCGGATCGCGCTCGAATCATCCACAATCAGCACATTCTTCGCCATAGTCCCCTCTGCTTGCTGACATTATCGTTCAGACGGGCTTGCCTCGCAAGGGCACCTGTCGGGCATACAGGCACCGCCTCGTGCCTCGCCCACCGTGCAACCGTCTCCGTGCCTTTGAGTGCCTTCGAGCCGCCGCGCGGCGTACTTGCTCGGCTCCGGCACCACGCGTCCTCACTCTCAGCAACGCCCTGCCCGACCTCCGCCCGGCATGCCCCTATTAGCTCTCTGCACGCGGCTTCTCACCATAGGCTCGAAACCGTTCCTTCAGGGAGTGCATTTCTTCCTCGGGAAGCAACACCGGCTCACCGATGGATTTGGCCCGGCAGTACACTCCGGCCAGGAACTCGATCTCCTCAGCGATATAGAAGGCCATCTCAAGCGATGCGGCTCCGGAAATCATTCCATGATTCTGCATCAACACCGCATTACGGCCTTGCATACCCTCGAGGACACAACGAGCGAGGTCCTCGGTCCCAAACGGCGCGTAGGGGGCGCAGCGAACATCCACCCCTGCCAGCGCCACCAGATAGTGATGAGGCGGTATACCCCAACCGAGGCACGATAGCGTCGTACAATACGGTGAGTGCGCATGCACGACCGCACTGATGTCCTCGCGCTCGCGGTAGAAGATCGAATGCATTGGGTGTTCGGTCGAGGGCTTACGATCACCTTCAACGATCTCGCCGTTTAGATCCGTGATCACCACGTCCCCCGGCTCGGTCTTGAAGTAGTCGAGCCCGCTGGGCGAAATCAGCATCAAGCCGGACTCGCGATCGAATATACTGATGTTCCCGCCGGTTCCTGTCGTCAAACCGCTCGCGATCAATTTCTTACCGTACTCTACAACAAGCTCACGCTCGTGCCTTAGTTTCACAGTCACCCCGCATTCAGCTTCTGCTTCGTCATTTCTTCGGGATGCCATTGTACACTGTCGGCTGGACACGGGTCGAGCAGGACGCAAGATCTGCCGAACGTGCTGGTTCGTTCCAGCCGTCGCCTAACAGACGGACACCACGGGCAGCGGCGCCGCCGCCGGTGATGGTGGATGCGCCGTAGGGCGATGCGCCGCTTATCTCATCGATTCTCATCTGACCCTGAAACGAGCACGAGAGCCCGACGATCACCAGGCCGTGATGCAGCAACGTTGTGTGGGTAGAGGTAATTGTGGTCTCCTGTCCGCCGTGCTGAGCAGCGCTACTCGTCATGACGCTCCCTACCTTTCCGATGAGAGACCCGTTGGCCCACAGCGGCCCGGTGCTGTCGAAGAAGCTGCGCGCCTGCCCGCACATGTTGCCGAAGCGGGTGGGAATACCGAAAATCAGGCCGTCGGCCTCGATCAAGTCACCGTGAGTCACCTCCGCACCGGCGACTTCTCTCGCTCCTTCAGCTGCGGCCTCAGCCATCTGATACATGTGTCCGTAGGGTGAATAAAACACGACCTTGATCTTCATTCCGTTCTCCTTTCACCGTAGCTTTCGCGGTAATTGTTGTAGTCTCAACCGGATAGCGATACTCCGCGCCCGTTGTATCAGGGAAAATATATATACTAATCGCGAAAGCCACCATATCGGGGCGCAGAGTGCCGGTGCTCGTTACCGGTTTGAGTCGGGCGAAGGCTTCGCCAAGTTGACTGCAGATACGGTTTCGGCTACGATTGGCCCCATGTTGTACCGAACTCGCCTCGTCCTCGCCATCGTTTTGCTCGCCGGCGCGGCGCCAAGCGTCGCCGGCGCACAGGTAGCTGCCGGCATCATTCTCGGACAACCAACCGGTTTGAGCTTTTTATTCCGCGAGCGGATTGCATTGGGAGCCGCATGGTCGATCTATAACCGGCTGCATCTGCACAGCGATCTCTGGGTCGGGACCGATGAACTCGTTGAGCCTTTGGACTGGTTTGTCGGCGTCGGAGGGAAGCTGAAGCTCGACGCACTCGATGAGGACGACACGCGGGTTGCGCTTGGAGCTCGCGTTCCGGTAGGGGTGCGCACCTTCGTGCTTGACCAGCTCGAGATCTTCGTCGAGATTGCTCCCGGAATACAGTTGTTTCCCGAAACCGAGCCCGACATCGATGCCGGATTGGGCGTGCGCTACCACTTCTAGGCACTCAGAGCGGCCCGGTCGCTCGTGCGCCGAGTCGTCTTGCCGCCAGGATAATGGTGATGCCTATAGCGGCCAGTGCTCCCGCCGATACCGCTGCCATGAGCGCCGCAGACACTTCGACCCCCGCAAATGCTGACGGCGCCGCCCCTGTCAACCATAGCACACCGGCGATCACCGCGAGACCAAAGGCCGCCCACAGAAGAATCAGCGCCGAGATCGAGATGCGCTTGCGATTGCGCTCGAGACGCTTCTGACAATCAAGCACCCACTCATACGCGGTTCTGAGCTCGACGTCACACCGCTCAGCGGTTCGCTCGCTGACCTCACGCAGGTCTTTGCCAACAACCAGCTGAGCCTTGATATCCAAAAACGCTTCCCGATAGCAGCCGTAGCGCTCGCGCTGCCGTTCAGCCGTCGACCGTCTGTCGTCATTCCTCATCGTCTGTGTAAGCTATTGACAAGCCGCCGCTTGCGGCAAGTTCCGTAAGGCAGGGGCCGACCAGGCTCTGCAGGTAGCCGAAGCACCCCCGTTCGCATTATACTGGGACCATGAGTTCAGTAACCGAACCCAAACACGCGATCCTTGACTTGACCGGCGCAACCTGCACCTCGTGTGTAATCGCGATCGAACATTTGGGACGCCGCGTGCAAGGCATAAACGATATTACGGTCGACCGGGCCACAAGCACCATCCAGGTTGAGTACGACGGTAACCGTGAAGCGCTTGACAAGATCTGTGAGTTTGTCCAGCGCATCGGTTATTCGGCCGAGGTCCGTACAACGGACTGACCGTGGTCTCGGTGCGCCTCCGCTCCGCGAAGCTACGAGCTGAGCACCGCTGCCATGCCGCCGGCCGGGCCGGATACGACCCGAAATCTCCTACCGAACGCCCTCGCCCTGCGCAACGCGAAGGTTCAATCGCATCAGACGTTGGGCAAGCAACCGTGCGAGGAAGATCCCGTAATGCGGCTTATCTTTGATAGCGTTTACAAAGGCGTTCTTCGATATTTTTACCAAAACGCTGCGCCCGTTCGAGATGACGGTAGCCGAGCGCCGATTGTTCAACAGAAACGACATCTCACCAAGAAAGATGTCATCAGGCGTCAGAGTGGTTAAGTATTTGTCCCCGGAATAGATATCGAGCCTTCCCGAGGCGATGTAGTACAGGTAGTTCGACTCCTCCCCTTCAAAAAACACCACGTCACGGTCCTGAAAGACGGTCTCCTCGCTGCGATCAAATATGCCGGGGACCACGTTGCTTTCGTCACGTTGATGCGAAACCTCGAACGAAACCTCGTTTCCCTTGTCGTTGTATTGCAGGTTCTCAACGTAATGGGCGACCATCTTCAGCCCGTGCCCGTGGGGGCCGAAGTTCACCGGCTGCGCTGCGGCTCGCTCCACACGTTTTCGCCAGTCAAACCCTTCGCCCTCATCCCTGATGCTGAAGTATGACCGTTCGGGAGTGATCCGGTAGGAGAACACCACGTTTCGTTTGCGGATCTCGGGATCCTCACATTTCCGACGAATCAAGGCCAGGATATCGCCGTGCTGCTCCAGCCAGCGACTCTTCTCATCATAGGTGATACGGCAGTTGCCGTGCTCTACTGCGTTCATGAGCAACTCGAAGATGGCAACATGCACGCGATCCTTCTTGTCGCGATTGATGTAATTGGAGTTGTACAAAAAGCTCGTCACCAGGTTTGCGTAGGTGCGAATGTTGGACGGGTCGTTGTCCATCACAAACCGCCCGGAAATTGTGCGCAGGAGGTAGCTTTGCAGGTCGCGCTGGAAGAGAATCTGCCGATTCTGAATCAG
>PUNW01000007.1 GCA_003552665.1 Spirochaetaceae bacterium
ACTGGGGGACGCCCTGGTGCAGCCGAATCGCCTCGGTCAGCTGGTCGCCGATCGTAAACACCGGATTGAGGCTGGTCATCGGCTCCTGAAACACCATCGCGATCTCGTTGCCGCGGATGCGTCGGATCTCGGGGCCCGATAGTTCGAGAAGATTTCTTCCCTCGAATCGGATCTCGCCGCCCTCGATTCTGGCCGGCGGCGAGGGCAGCAACTGCAGAATCGTCAATGAAAGCGCAGTCTTCCCACAGCCGCTCTCGCCGACCACGCCGACTACCTCACCGGGCCTGACGTTGAACGAGACACCGTCAACGGCGCGCACAACGCCGTCCTCGGTGTGGAAGCTCATCTGTAGATCGCGAATCTCCAGTAGATTGCTGTTGCTCATTCGATGTCCTCTCAGCGGCGCAGCCCTCACCGCCCCCGGCTCTTGGGATCCAGGGCATCACGGAGACCGTCACCCAGCAGATTGAAGCCCAGCACCATCAGTAGGATCGCAAGCCCCGGAAACGTAGTAAGGTGAGGCGCCATGCGCATGTAGCCCCGCCCCTGACTAAGGATGCGGCCCCACTCCGGCATCGGCGCCTGTGCCCCAAGCCCCAGGAAGCTCAGCCCCGCCGCCCACAGAATAGCGGTAGCGATCTGAAAGGTGCTCTGCACGATGATCGGCGCCAGACAGTTCGGCAGCACATGGCGAAATATTATCGCAAAGTCCGAGATACCTGCGGCGCGCGCCGCTTTGACGTAACTCTGTTCCTTGACCGAGAGGACCGACCCGCGAACTAATCGCGCATAGATCGGCACGCTCGCGATACCGACCGCTATCATTACGTTCTGAACCCCGACGCCGAGCACCGTGACCACGACGATCGCCAGCAGTATTCCGGGGAATGCGATCATGATATCGATGAACCGCTGCGTGATGATATCGAGCTTCCCGCCGTAATATCCGCTGACTGCACCCACCGGCACGCCGATTGCCACACCGATCAGGACCGAGATCAACCCGATATTGAGGGAAATTCGCCCGCCATAGAGCATGCGGCTGAACAGATCCCTACCGAGCTCGTCGGACCCGAGCCAGTGCTCACTTCCGGGGCCCATGAGTCTTGTCGTCAACGATGTCTCGAGCGGATTGTGGGTTGCGAGATACGGTGCAAAGACCGCCGCCAACACAAACGTACCGATGATGACCAGCCCAATCAACGCGCCACGATTGCGCAGCAGATGCCGCGCCACCTGACTCCACTCGCTGTTACGAAACCAGTGCCGCAGGCGTTCCCACCAGAGTTCCCGGCGGCTTCGTACGACGATGCCCTCGCTCGTCTCTACCTGTTCTACCGTTCCCATACCTGCTACTCGCTCTGGCCGCCCTGATACTGGATACGTGGATCCAGAAACGCGTACGCGATATCAACCACAAGATTGATGATCACGAAAAGAAACGCAAGCATCATGACCGTCGCCTGCACGACCGGATAGTCGCGGCGCAGAATAGAATCAACCAAGAGCCGCCCGATCCCCGGCCATGCAAACACCGTTTCGGTGAGGACTGCACCGCCGAGAAGAATGCCGAACTGCAGCCCAAGCACCGTCACCACCGGAATCATCGCGCTTTTCAGCGCGTGTTTGTAGACCACCACGTTCTCGGCAAGCCCCTTCGCACGCGCCGTGGTGACATAATCCTCCCGGAGCACCTCGAGCATACTCGATCGGGTGATGCGCGCAAACAGCCCGGCGCTTGCGGCACCCAGCGTTACCGACGGCAGCACCAAATGCGCCGGCGTACCGATTCCGCTCGACGGGAACCACCCCAGCTGCACCGCGAACAGCAGCTGCAGCATAAGCGCCAACCAGAACACCGGCGCAGCCACCCCCACAAGCGCAGCGATCATGCTGGCGTTGTCAAACAGCGAGTTGCGCCTCGTGGCCGAGATAATGCCGGCAGGCACTCCAATCGCAGTTGCCAGCAGCAACGACACACTCGCCAGCAGTAGGGTGCGAGGGAACCGCTCCCCGATCTCGGTCATCACCGGTCGGCGGCTGAATACCGATACCCCGAGATCACCCTGTACCGCGCGGCTCATGAAGGTCACATACTGTACCGGGATCGGCTGGTCCAACCCATAGCGGGCCCGCACGCTCTCGATGTACTGAGGAGAAGCCTGCGGGCCTGCCATGGCTCGGGCCGGATCACCCGGCAACATCCGGATAATAGCGAACACTATGATGGAAACGCCCAGTACCACCGGGATCGTCAGGATCAAACGGCGTGCAATATATTGATACACGCAACACCCTCCGGAAGGCGACCGGGCCCCGAACACCCGGTGGCACCCGGGCGTCCGAAGCGGCCGCTATACAGTCAGTTTAGTCGACGAAATAAGCTTCCCAAGCGCTCAGGTTCTCGAGCGGATGGTGAATCAACCCTTCAACATAGGTGCGAGAAGCGTTGACCTGCCCTTCGTTGTAGAGAAACAGCCAGGACGCATCGTCCCAGATCAGCTCGATTGCATCAGCGTACAACGCCTCGCGCTCATCGGGATTGGTGTTGACGCGTGCCCGTTCGAGCAGATCGTCTACCTCCGAGTTCCGGTAGTACGAGATGTTGTTTCCTGCCGGCGCGCCCTGGTCGCCGTGGAACAACGCGAATAGGCCGTAGTCGGCATCCAGGGTAACCGTGCCCCAACCCAGCAGGTACATGCGGTAGTCTGACTCGTCCTCCGGCAGATAGAGGAAATCGAGGTAGCTCGACCACTCCATCGTCTCGAGCGTCAGGTTGACCCCTACATCGGCCAGCTGATCCTGGACAACCTCGGCAACCGTTGAGTCCTGAGGATACCGCCCGGTCGGGTGGTACAGGGTTACGTCAAAGCCGTCGGGGTATCCGGCCTCGGCCAGCATCTCGCGCGCCCGGTCGGGATCGTATTCGTAGGGCCCCACGGAGCTGTGTCCAAACACCGCATCCACAATCGGAGCGTCGGCGACGAACGCGTTACCTTCGAAGATCGCTTCCACGATGATCTCTTTATCGACCGCATGGTTCAGCGCCTGGCGCACCGTCTTGTTGTCGAACGGCTCGTGATTGACGTTGAAGCCCACGTAGATCGTCCGAACGCTGGTCTGGTAGGTCACATCGATGTTGGGGTCGTCGTCGAGCCGAATGGCGTCGGTAGGAGGCACTGCCATAATCGCATCCGCCTCACCGGTCTCAAGCGCCACCACACGAGCCGAGTCCTCGCTGATAAAGGTGAAGTTGAGGTTCGGAATCTCCGGGATGTTACCCCAGTAGTTTTCGTTCACCCGCATCTGAACACGGTCGCCGCGATCCCAAGACACAACCTCGTACGGACCGGTCCCGATCGGCTCGCCTGCGTCGTCCAGGTAATACTCCTCCAGCTGCACCGGGCTGATCATACCGATGAAGCTGTGCGACAGGTGCGAAAGAATCGGCGCGAACGGCTCTTCGAGATGCAGGCGCACCTCGTACTCACCGGTCACCTCGACTTCCTGCACGCTTCCCAGCAGGAACGCGTACACAGCCCCGACATCGGGGTCCAGAAAGCGGTCCAGATTCGCCTTCACCGCTTCCGCGTTGAACGGCTCTCCATCGTGGAACTGCACTCCCTCGCGCAGCTGGAAGGTCCACTCAGTACCTTCCTCGTTGCTGTCCCACGAAGTCGCCAGCATCGGGGTGAGCGAGCCGTCCTCCTCCATGTAGATCAGTCGCTCGACCGCATGCTCACCAACCGTCGCCGCCGGCGCCGACGTCATGTTGACCGGATCCAGTGATTCCGGCTCAGCGCCGATTGCGATTGTGAGCGTATCTCGCTCCACGACCTCGGGCTCCGGCGCTCCGGCCCCCGTCAAAACGAGCGCCGCAACAGCCACACCCAATACCAGCAGAGCAAAGCGTTTGCCTATACTCATACACCCTCCTTTAATCCACCGCAGATTTGATGGCGAGAAGTGTATAGATTAGGTTAGCAGCAGGTCAAGATCGTTTCAGTCGCGCTTTGATGAAGCTCCAGATAGGGCCGCCGAACAGCGTGACGAACAATGCCGCCGCAAGCACCGCGCTGATCGGACGCGTGAAGAACGGCAGAAAGTCGCCGTGCGTGCGCACCAGCCCCACACGCAGATTGCGTTCTACCATCGGCCCGAGTATCAGCCCTAGAATGAGCGGCGGTAGCGGGATATCCTTTTTCTCCATGTAGAAGCCGACGATGCCGAACGCGATCATGACATAAATGTCGAAGAAGCTGTTCTCCAGCGCAAACGAGCCGACCGCCGAAAACAGCAGCACGATAACCATTACCGCGTTTCGAGGGAGCCTCAGAATACGGCCGAAGGCCCGGATGCCGAGGATGCCGGCGAAGATCAAGAGCACCTGCGTGATGACTGCGATCGTAAAGATTCCGTTTACGATCTCGGGTGTCTCTTCGAAGATCAGCGGTCCGGGGCGCAGGCCGTACATCAGCATCGCCCCCACAACGATTGCGGTCACCGCATCTCCCGGAATCCCGAACACCAGCGCCGGGATCCAGGCACCGGCGAGCCCGGCGTTGTTGGCACTGGTGGGTGCAATCACCCCCTCGGCCGAGCCGGTCCCGAAGCGCTCGGGATGGCGCGAGGTCTTCTTTGCGACGCCGTAGGACACCCATGCCGCGATATCCGCGCCGGCTCCCGGTAACGAGCCGGTCAGTGTTCCGATTATCGCAGAGCGCAGCACCGTAATCTTATGTTTCCAGATTGTCGGCAGCGCGCCGATCAACGATATCTTCCCGGATTCCTGCACCGACGGTTGATTGAGAATGCTCTGATCGCTTGCAAGCTTAAGCACCTCCGAAAGCCCGAACAACCCGATCATCGCCGGGATGAACCCTACCCCGTCCAACAGCTCTAGCTGCCCGAAGGTGAACCTGCGGTGACCGGTGGTGACATCCATACCCACCGTGGAAATCAACATCCCGAGCGCCGCCGAGACGATTCCCCGGAAGGTATTGCCCCTACTCACGACTGCGCTCATACTGAGCCCGAACAGGCCCAACCAGAAGTACTCAGCACTGCTGAACCGGAGCGCGAATCTCGCCAACAGAGGAGCCACCATGATCAGTACGGCCACCCCGATCATACCCCCGATGCTCGAGCACAGGAGATCGAGCGTCAGCGCAAAACCGCCTTTGCCCTGGCGGTTCATCTCGAACCCGTCAAGGATGGCGGCGCTGGAAGCGGGCGTTCCCGGTATCCTAAGGTAGGTCGCAGGGATATCTCCGGCAAAGATCGCGGTGAAAGTAGCCCCAATGATCATCGCAAGCCCGGCAACCGGTTCCATGTAGTAGCTGATCGGCACAATCAACGCAGTCGCCATCGTCGCGGTCAACCCCGGGGTGGCACCGGCAAAGATGCCGAACAGCATTGCCAGGATCCACGGGATGAGTACAGCCGGTTGTAGCACTACTAGAAGTGTGTCCATCGAGCCCTCTCCAACTCTATGCCGCGACTATAACAGGTAACGAATCACCCCGAGCGGAAGGGGGACCCGAAACAGGCGTCCGAACACGACTGTGATCACAATCACCACCACAACTGAAACCACCACCGCGCTGTACCACCGCGCCTTGAGCCGCATCATCAGGAGAACGCCATACGCGGTTCCGGCAAGCGGGAAACCGATCAACTGGGTGACGGGAACCAAGGCTACCGAAGTTCCGAGGATCACGCCGACGCTGCGTGCGCCCCAGCTCGAACGCAGCATACTTAGTCGTTCCCGCACACGGTCTAACGCCCCGCCATACTCGCCGCTCACAGAGCGGCGATAGCGGAGATACCGTGCGAGCTCAACTCCGGCGGCAATCAGCAAAAAAACCGACAATATGGTGGGGAAGTAGCGAGGACCGGGCAGCCGCTGACCGCGCTGAATGAACTCCGGCAACTGTGCCGCCATATAGAGGACCCAAACTGACAGCGCCGCGAGTATAACCGGTAGACTCAGGCTTGCTTTTCTCTCGTCCATAGCACTTGCGAATAGTAACACAACTCGCGTGCCGCCCGCTCGGGGCGACACGCGTCGCAGGACAAAATCAAGGTCGAGAATGATAAGCTCGGCATCGCTTTAGAAGCCGACTTCCTCGATAACCTCCTGCCAGGTGTAATGCTCGCTCTCGACAAACTCAGCGAACTCATCACCCGTGCGGACCCGAATACCGAACCCGGCGTCCTCCATGAACTCGGCGAATGCGTCCGATGCAGCAATCTCCTCACCTACGGCAATCAGCTCCTGCTTAATCTCGTCGGGCGTTCCTACCGGAACGGCAAATCCTCGCCAGGTACCAGCAACCCAGTCGATCCCCTCCTCCTGCAGCGTGGGGACATCCGGAAAGGTCGGGTTACGCTCATCCGACATTACCGCAAGCGCACGAAGCTCGCCTGCTTCCAGCTGCGACTGCGCTTCAGGCAGGCTGGTGGTGATGACATCGACATGTCCGCCGAGCAGGTCGGTAATGGCTGGAGCGGCCCCCTCCGAAGGAATCCAGGTGGTGTCGTCGGGATCGATACCTGCCTCGAGTAGCATACCTACTCGCGCAAGGTCCCAGACGCCGCCCACAGCGGTACCCGAGAACGAAAGCTCGCCCGGATTCGCCTCAATGTCGTTCAGTAACTCCTCCACCGTCTCCCAGGGAGCATCATCGCGCACAATCACCCCCGCAGCGTCCTCGTTCATCTGGAAGAGGTAGTCATACTCATCGTACCTCAAGTCCGCGAGATCCATGCTCTCGAAAGTGGCCAGCTCGAAAGTGACCATAGTCACAGTATAGCCGTCCGGTTGTGCCGTGGCGCCCGCAGTGTGCCCCACTGCGCCACTACCTCCGGTCCGGTTCTCGACGACGAAGGGGTTATCCATCGCGCGCTCGTATTCATCGGCCCAGAACCTGGCAACGCGGTCCGTTCCTCCGCCTTCGGCCCACGGAACGACAACCGTCACGGTCCGATCCGGATAAACCTCCTCTTCCGCTCCGGCCGCCCATGCGGACGTTGCCGCAAACAGCAGAAGCACAACCACCGCAACAGCGACGGCCCCCTGCAGTGAGCGCATCTTACCCATACAGTACCTCCTGTATTAACAGTGCCTACTAAATCGCGCGCCCACGACGCGCGATACCCATTAGTCTCCTAAACCAATTACTCCGATTTCCCTGAATATGACGGTTCTCCTGTGACGGACATAGCCCGCAACGATTCCACCAATGAAGAGCACGCCTGCGCGAAAATGCCGACGTCGACCGAGTAAGCCAGGTAGCGAACACCCAGTTTCAGCCATCGCTCCGCTTCTGATGGAGTATCGACAAATGTTCCCACTGTTACTTCCCGGTTGTGACACGCTTGGACAAGCGCCGCCATCGCCTCGATAACCTCCGGATGGTTGACTTCTCCCGGTCGGCCAAGAGACTGAGAGAGATCATACGGCCCGATGAATACCACGTCGATTTCGGTGGCGCTAAGGATGCTGTCGACATTCCGGAGCGCTTTGCTGCCCTCCAACTGGAGCACAACCAGAGCCTGGTTTGACTGTTCGAAATAAAGGGTGCGCTCAGTTGTAGAGTAACGCGCCGCCCGAACGAACCGGCAAACGCCCCGCTCCCCGTCGGGACCGAAGCGCGCGGCACTTACTACCAGGCGTGCATCCTCAGCATCGGTAATCTGCGGAATCTGAACCCCGAGAGCACCCAGATCCAGCACCTCACCGATGAGGTTCAGCCAATTGGGCTTCACGCGCACGATCGGCACCAACCCGCACAGCTCCGCCGCGCGAATCAGATGCTGTAGGTTCTGCGTACTACTTGGCCCGTGTTCAAGGTCTAGAATGATGAAATCGAACCCCGCATAGCCGGCGGCTTCAACAAAGGCGGGATCGGTGGATTTGCTGAAAGGACCGAATACCGGTCCGGAACTCAGTTTAGACTTTAACCTGCGGAGCGCATTAACCTGCAAAACACCGTTCCTTCAGAAGAGGAGCGCACCACGGATTCCCCGGGTGACCGCCTCCCGGATTGCAGTTCAGTTTACCATCACCCCGGCATGCTGTCAA
>PUNW01000224.1 GCA_003552665.1 Spirochaetaceae bacterium
AGCACCAGCACCATCGGCAGCAGCGCCCCGGCAAGAATTCTACGCCTCATACAGCTTTCCTCCCTTCTCTTGCGGATTCTCCTTATGAATGCACATGATACGCAAATGTATTCATGTGTACAAGGTTTGAGCCCGAAAACCCGTCGCGGAGTGCATAGAAATGCACAATAGGAAACTGCCGGGGACCGGATTAATCGCCGCTCAGCGCGAACGTGCGGGCGCCTGTAACGGGTTCATCCATTTGAGCGAGGAGAAGCGGGAGAAGTCGTTATCTGCGGTGTGCAGCGTTGCATTGTGCTCAATGCAGAGGGCGGCGAGATGCGCATCGGTCGTGAGGTTTCCGGCGGTTCCGTTTTCCAACACAAGCGTCTTTAGGATCGCTGCGTGATGGCTACCGGGTGTAACGATACTTGTTGCCGGCCGTTCCAGCCATTCGTCTATAATGTCCCATGCGTGCCCGGGACTTATCGGCGAGGTAAAAACCCGCGGGGAGGTTGTCAGCCTGAGAAAGCCAAGCAAAACGACCCACGGCAGTCCTATCTGTTGCGAGCCGTTCATGAGCTTCTCCCACCAGGTCTTGGCCTTGGTGTGATGGCGCGCTTGCCCGTTCACTGCGTAGACGAGCAAATTGAGATCCGGAACGATCACTTGTCAAGCTCCATCTTACCGATGGTGTAGTCGGTTTCCATTTCCGCAGCCAAATCCAATGACTTGTGGAAATTGATACCGGGGCGCTCCCCCAGCGCAAACGTCTTTTGTCGAAACGGCTCCCGGAAGCTCTCAGCCGGGGAGAGACTGTTTTGAAGAAGCTCGTTTACCAAGCTGGTGAGGTTCTGATTGCGTTTCCGCGCTGTTTCTTTTAGCTTGATCATCAAGTCATCACGAATGTTGATTGTTGTACGCATATCGACATCATACTGCTGTAGTCACCGATAATCAATACGGCATCGGCAGCCCACGCAAAAAGGCTAGGGTGGTATATGGTCCATAGGAGCACGCTCTTCGCAACTCTCAGCGGTCCGGGACCGAGCCGGCCTTCAGGTCATGCGGCTCCAGAACAAACCGAGCACCACAAGCGCGATCAGCGCCTCAACACCGAACTCTATCGCCTCAATCTGAACGCCCGCCTGAATCTGAGCTCCGGTTTCAGACAACGACAAGAACTCCCGCAGGATATTGCCTAATCCGTGGTACAACACCGCGATCACCGCGAACCCGCCGACACTCTTATAGAGCCAACCGTAAACGATCGACCCAGCAAGTAACGACGCCATGAAGAACACAACCCCCGTAGAATAGAGCCCCATGGTAGATTGATAGGTTCCGGCTATGAGAAACAGCGGCAGGTGCCACAGCGCCCAGAAGACCCCGATAATGAGACTACCGGCCACGGTGGAGTGGCGCTCCAGAAACGCGCGCTGGGCATATCCGCGCCAACCGGGCTCTTCCACCACACCGGCAAAGAAGCCGATTATCACGAAGGCGGAAGGCGGGGAAAACGAGGCAAGCTCGCCAACGGGCCGGCCGAACACCGCGGCTGTAATAACCAACGGGCCGGCGGCGAGAACCACGAGCACCCCTCCCATCACCAGAAACCAGCGTGGTTGTATGCCGGCCGGGTTAAAGCAGTTGTTCAGAAACTCTCTGACATCGCCGTCCCAATAGCCGAGCCCAACCATCACGCAGGCGACCGCAAGCGGGGTCAGAAAGCCGGCGGTGGTCAAGATGACATTCGGAAACGTAAGCCAGCCCTGGCCGGTCGCCGCCGCCGGAAACCAGAACACCCAGGCGATCAGCACCGTGGCAACCAGGAAGGTATAGGGTCGGTACTCTCCTCTCGCCCGTGCCATAGAGGCATTGTAGGCATGACCATACGACGCTTCAAGCGTGAGAACGCGCTGCGATACGTTTACATGCTGCCGACGCAACCAACTGCCGGGGCCGCAACAAGCTTCGCACCACTACCAAAGCTATGGCTCGCATACCGATAATTAGAGTTATCACTGCGTCAAGGGGAGAGTTCTATGTCTGATTTGAGTTTCCAGAAGATCGAACAGAGCAGAAGCGACCGTAAGAGGCTGCACCAGGCGTTTCTCAGCAATGTCAAAACCTATAAGCCGTTTCTCGAACTGGAAGCGCGAGCGTTTGAGAGCGGGGCCTTGGAGAAGAAGATCAAGGAGTTGATGGCCCTTTCGATCTCGATCGTGACCAAATGCGAGCCGTGCATGGAATGGCACCTCGATCAGGCCTTGCAGGCGGGCGCTACCGACGGAGAGATCTATGAGTCGATAGACGTAGCAATCGAGATGGGCGGTGGTCAAGCCGGCGCGTATGCCCGGTTCGTTCTCAGGGCGTTGAAATACTTCAGGGGACGGACCCGAGACAACCCGAACAGAGACACCCCCTGACAGCTCGCGTCATGCGGCTCGCTCTCCTCTCTGCTGCGGGCGCCCCTGGATGCCTTGCCGCACCAAAGGCCTTCGTGCTATGCTGCAGCCAACATCGCGAGAGGCGTTAGGGGACGGCCCTGAGAGCGCCCGGCAACCTGCCGCACGGCAAGGTGCCAAAGCCGTCCCGGTCGGTTATTTCCCCGGCCGGGAACGATGTCTGAATCGTACTCAGCCGCTGCACGATTAGTCATCTTTCCCCTCCACTCTCGTCTGCGAATTTGCGGCCGAAGCCGCAGGAATTGCTGTGCTCCGGAGGTACGAGATGCTGACACTACCGATTGCTCCACACCCAACCGCATCAGGGATATACTCGGACGATTCACAACAGCCGGTCGCCGCGCAGGAAAGCGCGGTTATCACCTTGTTTGCCGACCGAACGCTGAATACCGCGCAGCAGAGCGCTCTGGCCGCCTTGCAGCATTATCTTGATGCCGCCGGCTACCGGCACCGCCTACTAATAAGCGGCTTCAATACCGGCGCTCCCGGCACGCTCGAGAATCCGTCTTATCTGCTGTTGATACTCGGGATAACTGAGACCGCCGCACGCGAGTTTGCCGAGGCCCACGGGAAGACGGTCTTAGTGCACCAGAACTCCCGGCGCCTCGCGCGAATACACTGGCATGCCGGCTACCTGAGCGAGATCTTCGTCGCCGCCGACGGCCCGCACCGAAAAGTGGCGATGGATCGCGAGAATCTGCGGCTGGCAGCGTATCTGCTGCGCTCAACCAGCTTCCCGATTGCAGAACCGAGCGACAGCCGGGTCCCGAATGGTTTTGTCGTGCGTCCGGCCGACACCCAGCCCTGAATCAGGCGAGCCCTGAATCCGCCATGCCTTCAATCAGCCTGCGGTTGAGAGAATGTATTTGCCAATTCGGTCGGAGGCTACCGGAGCTGCATCGTCGACCCATTGCTTGGCACGTAGATCAAACCCAAATGCCCTGATTCCGCCGTTGTCGTCGGGGCCGAACACGTCAGCCCAATCGTTGGCGTCATTGACAGCGATGAGAACCGGAACGAAATCGTTCGGCTCGTCACTGGCCGGTACCTGAAACATCTCCATCCGCCGTCCGAAGGTGTACCCTCCGTCGACCACCGCAGCCGCCATCGGGCGCATGCGCGCCGTAAAGCCCTCCGCCCGCAGCCGCTCGTTCAGATGCGTGCAGTGGCGCCGCAGATCACCGCGGTGGTAGCGGCGGCGTTTCTGCTGGTCCGCGCACGAACAAACAAGCCGATGCAGGTTGATCGTATGGGTCTCTCCCGAGGACGGAGAGGAGACCTCCCAGTCCTGGTCGTACTCCTTGGGCGGAATCGTCACGCGGATCTCGATCGGGATCCAACTCGGCGCCACCGCGCCGGACTTGTTTCTCATCAGGAGAAAGAGGACGACGGCAATCAATGCCGACAAGAGTAGCACCGTTCCAATACCCATCCGCAACTCCCTATTGCAACCGACGCCATCGCAGCCGGCGATCGTGTTCGGAAGTGACCGCGTTTGCGGGACTGAGTCCGACACAGCGAGCAAATCTCAGGCTCCCCGATTGTACCAGATTTGCCGGCGTGCGCAAGGTCAAAGCCCAGCCGGTAATATGACTCCGCGGTGTCTATTTCGGTCAGGTCTTGAGCGGTCTGCCGGTTTGGACCGTGCGGCCGCTCCCGCGTCTCCTGTCCCTGGGTCAGCGAGCGCTCCCCTCTATCACCCGGATGGCGCTCTGCTCGTTTCGCGCAAAGGTGCTGTTTGCAACCGCAAGCTGCCCCGCGGTGTTAACCGCGAGTTTCTGGGTAAACAGACCTTGCAGACTGCCGTTAAGCCCGAGCTCGGGATAATGGGCGCTGTCCCACTCCTGTTGGGTATCGTCGGGCAGCGGGCGCGGCTCTCCGAACTCGCCGGCATCTAAACGACGGCGCGTATACTGGAGCCGGTACTCCTGGAGCGGACCGTCGGCGCTGCGGCTGTAGACCAGATGAACGGTATCGTCGCTGTCGACCACAAGCGCAGGAGCATCGGCGCGCGCATCACTCTCGGCTGCAACCTGCGGCTCCTCGAAGGACCGGCCACCGTCACCGCCAATCCGATTCGTTCATTCGCCACGGGCCGACGACCGCTTCCCCGGAGACGATCACTCGCGGTGCTCCCCAGTCCACCACGCCGGTTGCCGGCTGGGCGAAGCCCATGACGGCGCTCAGGGCGGCTCCGCCCGCGAGGCCTGCTACAGCTCCATACTTCCTCATGCGGACCTCCACTAAAACGTGATCAAAATGGTAGAACACATGCAGCTCATTCGCAAGGAGCTGACTTCGGATTTAGGCTTGCTTTGCGCTCGAATACGTGCGAGACTGTTTCGAACGTCGATAGGCGTTAGTAACGTAATGCGTAGGAGAACTGGGGTGCGCAGTACGCGCATGTTTGTGATACTTAGCGTTGCGGTGCTGGTCGGGTTCCTGATACTGACTGCGTCACACGCACTACAGAACGGCCGGCGCATACGGCAGTTCATTTACGAACACGAATTACCGTCGATTGGGTTGGCGGTCGCGGCCAATCTCGACCGCACCGCTGCGAAGTATCATCGCGTGGGCGAGGAACTGCTGCGCGACGGGTTCTTGCGCGATTGGATTCTCGACGGCGAGCAAAACGAGCAAGAGCTGCGTGCATTCATGGAAGAGACCCGCGCGCGGCACAACATGCTTGACGCCAGCATCGTCAGCGACCGAACCGAGACCTACTACGGCACCGACGGCCGCACGCTCCGTCTGTCACCCCGGAACTGGGAGCGGGACGGTTGGTACTACAGCTATCGCGAGCTCATGCCTGAGAGCAATATCGACGCCTGGTACTACCCCGAGACCGGCGAGATAGGGATGTGGGTCAACGTTCCAATTCGCGACCTCGACGGCCGATTCCTCGGAGTCACCGGCGGCGGCATCGACGCCACCGAGTTCAGCGAAACCATGCATTCATACGACGATCATCCGGGCATCGTGGTCTACATGGCGCGCCCCGACGGGCAGCTGGTATACGCCACCGACAGAAGCCTGCTCGCACAACCGGTTAAGCACCTCGATGAGCTTTGGGACGGCGCAATGATTCCGCGGCTACAGCGGAGCGAGCTCGGCTCCCAGGGCGTTGTCATCCGGCCCGAAGGAAGCCGCGGGCCGATGCTGTGGCTCCGGTACATGCAGCCCTGGGACACCTACCTCATCGTCGAACACACCCCAGAGCGGTTGACCGCGCGAACGTGGAACGAGATGCTGCGAACGCTTCTCACGAGCGGGCTCCTGGCGACGTCGTTGTATGCCATCGCGCTGATCACGATTCTCAGAGCGCGCCGGAAAATTGCAGTTCAGGCAGCCGAGCTTGAGGACAAAAACCGGCAGCTCAACCACCTGGCCGGTACCGATATGTTAACCGGCCTGTACAACCGCCTCCGGTTCACCGAGCTCGTTGGGCAGGAGCTGGCACGGGTGGAGCGAACGGGTGAGGAATCGTCCTTGGTCATCCTCGACCTGGACTACTTCAAGGACGTGAACGACCGCTACGGCCACCCCAACGGCGATCTCGTTCTGTGCGAAACCGCCGAGATCGTTCGCGACCAGATCCGCAAGACCGATACCCTTGCTCGCTTCGGGGGCGAGGAGTTCAGTGTGCTGCTGCCGGGAACCTCGGCCGAAGGCGCTCGGCAGGTCGCCGAAAAGATTCGGCAGGCGATCGAGCAGCACCGCTTCTCAGGCGCCATGCAGGACCTCCGCATGACGGCAAGCTTCGGCATCGCTCAGCTCGCCGCGCACGAGGGCATATCCTTTGACTCCGCCTATCAAGAAGCAGATGAAGCTCTCTACCGCGCGAAGCGCAACGGGCGCAACCAGGTCGGGCATCCACAGTACGTCCCCGCCTGAGAAGCATAATGGCTTTGGAACGGCGCCGCATCTCAACCACCCCGCACTGCAGCCACCCGGCAGCGTATCGATGCGGCAGCTGCAACAATCCGGCAGCTGCAACGACGCCGCGACTGGAACTAATCGCCCGCTTTGGTGCACAATGCCGGCGTGGTGGAAAACGGAAAAGCGGCTCAGAGGCTCGCGGACGGAAAGCCGCGCTGCCCGTGGTGCCTTGGCGACGCTCTTTACGTCCGTTATCACGACACCGAATGGGGCGTCCCGGTTCACGACGATCGCACCCATTTCGAGTTTCTGATTCTGGAAGGGTTTCAGGCCGGTCTGAGCTGGCTCACTGTGCTCCGGAAGCGCGAACGGTTCCGGGAAGCATTTGCCGGCTTCGACCCTGCGGCGGTAGCGCGGTTCAATGAAGCCAAGCTTACAGCGTTGCTGCAGGATCCGGGCATCATCCGCAACCGCGCGAAGGTTGCCGCCTCGGTAGGTAACGCGCGTGCGTTTCGCGAAATCCAAGAAGAGTACGGCAGTTTCGATCGCTACATCTGGGGCTTCGTCGACGGCAGGCCGGTCTGCAACAACCCGCGCACGCTCGATGAAGTACCGGCAACCACCGAGCTTTCAGACCGGGTGAGCCGCGATCTGAAACAGCGCGGCTTTCGCTTCGTCGGGAGCACGATCATCTACGCCCATCTGCAGGCCACCGGCATAGTCAATGATCACCTCGTCGACTGCTTCCGCCACCGGGAA
Organism: Spirochaetaceae bacterium; assembly: GCA_003552665.1. Taxonomy (GTDB): domain Bacteria; phylum Spirochaetota; class Spirochaetia; order DSM-27196; family SLAA01; genus B1Sed10-166. Next base: position 7,089 of record PUNW01000224.1, read on the forward strand.
ACACGCGAGATTACTTCCGCTACCTAACCTTATCCCCTCGGGCGCGCACGATACGAACGACGCCGGAACGTCCCGAGTTCAGGCAGATTCTCTACCGGTGTCCGGAGCGCCCGGTTTCCGATTGGAATCCGGCTCAGGCGCGGGGCTTGGCGTGCCGCGCCGGTAACGCCTCAGAATCGCATCTACGTGGGCGAAGCGTGGCAGGTCTTCAACCCCGTCCCACCACCTGAACTCGGACAGCTCCGCGCTCTGGATCGTCGGCGTGCCTCTGATCTCGATCAACGTCACGTTGTGAAAGTTGTTGGCGCTCTCGTAATCACAGCGGTAGATTCGCTCGGCCTCTTCGGCTATCAGCCCGAGTTCTTCACGGAGTTCCCGCACAGCAGTGGTCTGCAGCGCTTCGCCTTTGTTTCGTCTCCCTCCTGGAAGCGAAAACGCGTCTTGGCCACGGTCTCTTACCAGGAGCACCCGTCCATTTCGAAAAACGAGCGCAGTACCTCGAACACGTTTCCGCTTCATCGACTCCCCTTCTCCCGTCAAAATGTAAGTCTGTACGGTGAACCGCAACGGCGGACATGTCCCGCGACCGGTCTCGGAAAGTCGTCGCGGAGGACGGACCTCGTTACCAGGCTCGCGCTCTTGCTCCCTACTGCCGCTCCTGCGCAGCGATAGCCTGCACCTCAGCTTCGGTCAGTTCGGTGATCTCGGCAACCTCGGCCACGGAGAACCCTCGCGCGAGCAGCCGCTGGGCGGTTCTTCGCCGTTCTTCCCGCACACCCTCCTGGCGACCTTCCTGGCGACCTTCCCGGCGACCTTCCTGTTTTAGCTTCTCTGCAGTGTTCACCACTTCCTCCCGAAAAAACGCCGTCTGTAACAGGCGATTGACCATCTCGATGAGCTCGGCAGGCTCATACGGTGAGGCGG
>PUNW01000045.1 GCA_003552665.1 Spirochaetaceae bacterium
TAAAAGGGCAGCGACAGGATACCGTTACCTGGGAGGATGTCAAACGAGCCGAAAGCCGGCTGGCGGGGCGCGTAGGGCCGTCACCGCTGGTCAGCATTGAGTTTCTGAACATGCTGGCCGGACGCACGGTGTGGATCAAGGCCGAGAGCCTGCTCCCCACCGGGGCGTTCAAGCTTCGTGGCGCATACAATAAGATCGCCTCTCTCACCGAGCAATACGGGCGGGCCGACGTCATCACCGCGTCGTCCGGTAACCACGCGCTCGGTGTCTCGTTCGCCTCACAGACGCTTGGGCGGCGCGCGGTTGTCTACGTCCCCACGGTTACCCCGGAGGCGAAAAAAGACAACTGCCGCAAGCTCGGCGCTACGGTCGTTGAGGTCGGGGAGGTCTACGACGAGGCGTACGCTGCTGCAGGCGCAGCCTGTGCGGAGGGTGACAGCTACTACGTGCATCCGGTTGCCGACACCGACGTCGTAGCCGGGCAGGGGACCATCGCGGTGGAGATCGCCGAACAGTTGCCCGACGTGCAGCAGCTGGTGGTTCCACTCGGTGGCGGCGGCCTGGTTTCCGGTATCGCGTTTGCCGCGAAGGCGATCGATTCACGGATCCGTGTCGTTGCGGTGCAGGCAGAGGGCAGCCCGCTCTTCAAGCGGTGTATCGATGCCGGTGCGCTCGTCGAGCTTGAAACAGTCGACACCATTGCCGACGGCATGGCGTGCAAGCGCGCGGAACCGTTTCTCTACGAGATGGTGCAACGGTTCGTCGACGACGTTGTGGTTGTTCCTGAGCGTATGATTCGCTACGCCATGCAGGCGGCGGCGCAGCAGGCGAAGCTGGTACTGGAAGGTGCCGGCGCGTCGGCGCTCGGCGCTTTGCTGAGCGGGCAGATCAAGCAGGATCTCAACACAGTTGTGATTGCCAGCGGTGGGAATGTCGATATGACTCGCTATCTTGCGGTGCTTCAGGAGGACTTCAGCTGATGACGCCTTCTTTTGTCTGTGCGCGGTTTCCTTGAGCACCACGGCGCCCGCGAGGTCACGGTTCGCTCGGCCGAGACTCCCGGTGCGCTTAACCTTGAGGTGGGGGCAACCGAGCTATGAGACACCCGTGCAAATCCAGGATGCCGCACGGCGAGCGATTGATGAGAAGTGGTTCGGCTTTCGCTGGAATCGGACGACGAAGATCTGATCGAAGGCTGTCGGCGCATATGTCGGTTCCTCAAGCGCCACGCGGTGCAGCAGGCGTGCGGCAGTGAAAACCGCGCTACGCTTCCGCGAGCGGTTCCATGGGATTGTTCCGCGTGCTTCGCGTGAGAATGAGGTACGGTCCTCCTAACACCGTCTCCCTCCGGCGACTCACACCATCCCTATCCTAAGGTAGGGTTCAGGCTGAAGTAGCCGATGAATAACAGCAGCGACACCGCAGTGTGCAGTGACAGTACCGCATTGACGTACTCCTGATCACGTTGCGGATGCTGCGGCATGAAGATCGGCACGATGAACGGCGGAGGGAGGAGCATGAATGTGACAACGGCGGGGCGGAATGCGGGGGCCAGCGTCACCCATCTGCTGTCTATGACGGCCAGGAGCAGAAGGGTGAGCGGGATTACAACGGCAAGCCTCTGCACGACGGTCACGGCCGCAGCCCGTAGAGCGCTGCGATAAATGCGCAATCCGTAGCCAATAACCAGAAGAATGGTCGGGATCAGGAGCATGGCGAGCACGTTCAGGGTTTCGAGTAGTGCGGCCGAGGCCGGGTAGCGCGCGAGCGTCGGACCGAGACCGAAGACATTCAAGACGAGTCCGCCACAGATCGCGAGAATGACCGGAGAGCGGACAAAGCTCTTCAGGGTTGTCGCAGCGTCAACCAAACTACCCTGTTTGCGTCTCAGCATCGTGACGAAGAAGAACCAGATGAACAGCTCGTGTGAGACGTCCACCACGGCGATGTACCCTACGGCCTCGAGCCCGTAGGCCGTGCCGAACAAGGTAATCCCCATCATTCCGAACTCAAACCCGGTGGTCATGAACGGACGGTATTCTGCGCCCTCGCCTCCAAAGCGCCGCAGCAGAAGGCCGTAGCCGTAGAGCAGTACGCAGACTGCTAGGACCAGCCCGAAGAGCGCAAGGTAGGCGCTGCTGAGCGTCATCTCGAGAAACGCGCGAAACAGAACAGCCGGCAGGGCGATCGTTACCACGAGTTTCTTGAGATCTTCCACGCTCGCGGGGGTGATGAGCGCGGAGCGGCGAACCAGCGCGCCGAGTGCGATGATGAGCACGATCGGAGTAACTCGCGCCGCTACAAGCGGGATTACTTCGTCCATGGGTGGCCTCCGGACCAGGCGGTCGCCGTACAATAGCACGCCTACTGAGTCGTGCGAAGCGAAAACGAACGCAGAGACGAATGCCGGGGAACGATCAGACGACCGAGCCCGAGATCGGCCTGAAGAGGCTTGCACTTGCAACGAAAATCGGTTAAAATCATAACCGAATCGAAAGCTAGTACACAGCAATTAGACAATGAAACAACAAGCAAACGATCGTGAATCAGCAATTCTCGATATCCTGGCCGACAATGACGCTTGTTCGGTCACCGAACTCGCCGCACGGCTGCAGGTCTCGCACGCGACGGTGCGTTCCACGCTGTCGTCGCTCGAGGAGCGCGGGTATCTGGTGCGGACTTGGGGAGGAGCTACCGCCGCGTTCCACCCGCGGATCCTTGCTCGCCAGCGCAGCATGAGCGAGGAGAAGAAGCGGATTGCGCGCGCGGCGGCCGCACTGGTGCAGGACGGGGACAGCATCATGATCGAGGCGGGTACCACGACGGCGCTTGTAGCCGCATACCTAACCGGCCACAAGAATCTGAGTGTCGTCACAAACTCCACGCTCGTGATCCCATATGCGCGCAGCAATCCGCAGATCACGCTCACTGTGGTCGGTGGATTGTTCCGTCCCGAGACAGAGTCGTTCGTCGGCCCGACGGCGCGGGAGCTGCTCAAGCGCTTTCACGTTCGCCTGGCGTTCGTGGGAACCGATGGGTTCTCGCTCGACTATGGGATGAGCACGCAACTCGTGGAGGGAGCCGAGATCGTGCAGACCGTCGCCGACCAGGCCGACGAAACAGTGCTACTGGCCGACAGCTCGAAGTTCGGTCGCAAAGGGGTTGTGCATGTGCTGCCGCTGTCGGCGGTAAGGCGCATAATCAGTGACGAAGGCATAACCGAACGGATAAACGAGCAGGGGCGTGAGCAGCTCGCAGAGCTCGGAGTACGCGTTGATGCCGTGTAAGAGGAACAGAGGAAATGGCAACTGAAGTATTGATGCCGAGACAGGGACAGTCGGTTGAGAGCTGCATCATTCTTGAATGGAAGAAGCAGGAAGGCGATGCGGTGGTCGCGGGTGAGATTCTGTGCGAGGTGGAAACCGACAAAGCGACCTTTGAGGTCGAATCACCGGCCGACGGCGTGCTGTTGCAGCGCCTGTACGCCGAAGGAGACGAGGTTCCGGTGCTCGAGCGCATCGCCTATGTCGGTGCGGAAGGTGAAACGGTTGCAACCGGACGGGAGCCTGACGGCGACCGGGGCGAAAGCGGCGAGAAGTCTCTGCCGCCCGTTGAGCCGACCGGGGTCGCCGATTCCACTGCCGCCGGAGGCGAAGCTACCTCCGGAGCTGGAGCTGGAGCCCAGGCGGCTCGGCAAGCCGATGCCGAAACGCGTCCGGAAGCTACGGCCGCGGCCGCTACTCCGGACTCGGAGACGCGCGAGCCGCAAGCAGGCGGGCCGGAAGACCGCGGGCGTGTGTTCATCTCGCCGCGGGCGCGCGAGCGTGCCGAGCGCGCCGGCGTTCCGGTGGAGCTGCTTATCGGCAGCGGCCCGGGCGGCCGCATCATCGAGCGCGACGTGGACGCGGCACTGGCGGCCGGCAGAGTAGCGACGCGCAGCGCGGCGGACGGCGCAGCCGCCCGGAGCGGTCGGCCGGAAATCGAGGCCGCAGCCGGGTCGGGGATTGGCGGCCGGGTAACCACAGCCGACCACCCCGTAGCCGCAGGGGCGGGCGAAGCAGACCGGGCGAGCGGAGCCGAGCGCGCCGCTGCCGAAGGAGTGGCCGGCCGAGAGACCTCGGAGCAGCGGCTCACCGGGGTGCGGAAACGCATCGCCGAACGGATGCTCGAGTCGGTACAGGGCTCGGCGCAGCTCACGCTGCACGCCTCTGCCGACGCGCGTGCGCTGCTTGCGTATAGAAGCAAACTCAAGGCCGCCGGCGAGCGGTATGCCTCTATCACAATCAACGACCTCGTGTTGTTCGCGGTGGCGCGAGTGCTGCCCCATCACCGCGGCCTGAACGGAACCCTCGAGGGCGAGACGCTCCGCAGTTTCGGCGCGGTGCATCTGGGAATGGCGGTGGATACGCCTCGTGGGCTGATGGTTCCCGTTATCCGGGATGCCGACCTGTTGTCGCCGGCTTCAATCTCGGGTGAGGCTCGGCGTCTGGCGGCTGCCTGCCGTGACGGTGGCATAACGCCCGATGAGCTGTCGGGCGGGACCTTCTCGGTCACCAACCTCGGATCGCTCGGCATTGAGGTGTTCACCCCGGTGCTCAACCCTCCGCAGGTTGCGATCTTAGGAGTCTGTTCAGTTGAGCCGAAACCGGTGTATGCGGCCGATGGTGAGGTGGAACACATCGCGTCGATGGGTCTGTCGCTGACGATCGACCATCGCGTGGTGGACGGCGCTCCTGCGGCGCGGTTCCTTCAAGCGCTCGGCAAAGCGCTCGGCTCGTTCGAGGTGCTTCTCAGCGGTGCGGGGCCGGGCGAGGAGTGAGCGGGCATGCAACGCTTTGATGTTGTCGTAATCGGCGGGGGGCCGGGCGGCTACCGGGCCGCCGAGCTCGCCGCAGCGGCGGGAAAATCGGTAGCCCTGTGCGAAGAGCGCAAGCTCGGTGGAGTCTGCCTGAATGTGGGCTGCATTCCCACGAAAACGCTGCTCCACGCCGCGAAAACCTACACCGCGGCGCAAGGCGGCGAGCGCTTCGGAATCAGCACCGAGGGGCTGCAGTTCAACCTCGCCCAAGCGGTGGACTGGAAGAACCAGGTGGTGAGCCGACTCACCGAGGGGGTCGCCGGCGAGTTGAAGCGCCTCGGGGTGACGGTATTCTACGGCCGGGCCGAGCTCAGCGAACGCCGCACTGTTCGCTGCGACGGCACGGAGCTCGAAGCCGATCATATCATCCTTGCTACCGGAAGCTCTCCGGCGCGCCCGCCTATCCCCGGCCTGTCTCCGGAGACGGTGCTGACGAGCAGCGCGATGCTCGACCTGAAGAGCGTACCGCCGCGGGTCGGCATTATCGGCGGCGGCTATATCGGCATGGAGTTTGCCTCACTGTTCAGCAGCCTCGGAGCAGAAGTCACGGTGATCGAGATGCTCGATGAGATCATCCCGTTCATGGACGTACAGCTGGCGAAACAGCTCCGCTCACAGTTGAAGACGGTACGCTTCGAGCTCGGCGCGCGCGTGGAGCGGATTGAAGGCCGCACGGTTCAGTTCAGTCGCGGCGGGGACACGCAGGGGGCGGAGTTCGACACTCTATTGCTCTCGGTAGGCCGCGTGCCGAACAGCGCGGAGATCGGCCTCGAGCGCGCCGGGGTGGAGCTCGTCGACGGTGCCGTGCGCGTGGACGAGCGGATGCGGACCAACGTTCCCCGCATCTACGCCGTCGGTGACGTGACCGGGATGTCGCTCCTCGCGCATGCGGCCTACCGCATGGCCGATGTGGCGGTAAGCACGATCCTCAATGCCGACGGCTCGCCTCCGGCCGGCAGTTCGGCGGGGGCGAAGCGCAGAAGCGGTATGCGGTTCCGTCGGCATGCGATTCCGTGGGTGGTGTATACCCGGCCGGAGGTGGCCGGATGCGGATTCAGCGAGCAGGAAGCCGCGGCGGCCGGTTTCGAGCCGGAAGCGGCGCAGCTGCCGGCCGGCGTCAACGGCCGTTTTCTCGCCGAGCATCCTGATGAGCGCGGATTGTGCAAGGTGGTTGCCGACCGCCGCACACGCCGTATTCTCGGCGTGCACCTGCTCGGTAGCGGAGCGTCCGAGATCATCCACAGCGCTGCGGGCTACATCGAGTACGAGATGAGGACCTCGGACGTTCGCGAGGTCATTTATCCACATCCTACGGTCTCAGAGCTGGTGCACGACACGGTGCGCAAGCTCGATGAGCAGTTGAACAAGAGCACATAGCGGCTGGAATCAGCAGCTGAGAGAAGGAGTAACAGTATGCCCCGTTCGTTAACGGTAGATCCGAGTGTAGTGAGAAAGCCGGGAGTGGTAACCTGTCCGGAGATCCCGATCAACACGTACAAGTCTGATCCGAAACAGGAACGCAAGCGGTTCGGCGATGAACTGCTCAGGCGGGTGTACTACGACATGTACACGATCCGAGAGTTCGAGACGATGCTAAACGAGATCAAGACCCAGGGCGAATACCGCGGGATCACTTACGATCACAAGGGTCCTGCCCACCTCTCGATCGGGCAGGAGTCAACCGCGGTGGGCATGTGTCTGCCGTTGGGTGTGGAGGACTTCATCTTCGGTTCGCATCGCAGCCACGGTGAGATTCTCGCCAAGTGCTACTCAGCGATCATGAAGCTCAGCGACGAGGCGCTCGAGGAAACGATGAAGCGCTATCTCGGCGGCGACACGCTCGCGGTTGTTGAGCGTGAACAGTATGAGGATACCTGTGACCTGGCTGAGAACTTCGTGCTCTACGGCACGCTCGCCGAGATCTTCGGGCGCAATGCCGGATTCAACCGCGGGCTGGGGGGCTCGATGCACGCGTTCTTCGCCCCGTTCGGCAGCATGCCGAACAACGCCATTGTCGGCGGCTCGGCCGATATCACCGCCGGCGCGGCGCTGTTCAAACGCATCAATCGAAAGCCCGGAATCTGCGTCGCGAGCATCGGCGATGCGTCATCCGGATGCGGCCCGGTCTGGGAGGCGATCATGCTCTCGGCGATGGAGCAGTACCGGACGCTGTGGCCTGAGGACGTAGGCGGGGCTCCGCCGGTCCTGTTCAACTTCATCAACAACTTTTACGGCATGGGCGGCCAGACCGCCGGGGAGACGATGGGGTTCCAGGTGCTTGCGCGGCTCGGCGCGGGCGTGAACCCGGAGGCGATGCATGCCGAACGCGTTGACGGGTACAGCCCGCTTGCGGTGGCCGACGCCATGGCGCGCAAACGCGAGACCCTCGAAGCGGGCAAAGGCCCGGTGCTGCTCGACACCATTACTTACCGTATCTCCGGTCATTCGCCTTCCGACGCTTCTACCTACCGGACCAAGGACGAAATAGAGCTGTGGCAGCAGAACGATTCGCTCGCGTCCTACCGCGCATACCTGCTCGACAACGGCATCGCCGAAGCTTCGGCGCTCGACGCGATGGAGCAGCGTGTCGTCGAAAAGGTGACGCAGGCTTGCCGCCTGGCTGTATCGCTCGAAGTTTCGCCGCGGCCGCGTGCGGAAGTTATCGAACAGACGATGTTCTCCAACACACCGGTGGATCGTCTTGAAGACCGCGAGCCCGAGGTGCTCATCAGCCGGGAAGATAACCCGCGCGTGCAGCAGATTGCGCGTAAATCACGCTCGGCCTACGACCAGAACGGGCGCGAGCTTTCTAAGATGAAGGTCGTAGCTTATCGTGACGCGCTGTTTGAAGCCCTCCTGCATCGCTTCTACGAGGACCCCACCATGGCGGCCTGGGGTGAGGAGAACCGCGATTGGGGCGGCGCGTTCGCGGTATACCGCGGGCTGACCGAGGCGCTTCCCTATCATCGGCTCTTCAACGCGTCAATATCCGAGGGCGCGATCGTCGGCAGCGGGGTCGGCTACGCGCTTTCAGGCGGGCGCGCAGTGGTCGAGCTGATGTACTGCGACTTCATGGGCCGCGCCGGGGACGAGATCTTCAATCAGGCTTCCAAGTGGCA
>PUNW01000008.1 GCA_003552665.1 Spirochaetaceae bacterium
CCGACCTTTCGGCATGACAAGTATCCGGACTACAAAATCACGCGTGACAAAACTCCCGAAGACCTTACCGCCCAAATTCCGGTGATCGAGCGCGTCATGAGCACGCTCGGGGTTCCGATGCTGCGCGTGAATGGCTACGAGGCTGACGACATCATCGCCACAGTCGGTTTGCTCTGCAGGAACGAGGGCGCCGAGTGCCGCGTCGTTAGCGGTGATAAGGATTTGCTGCAGCTGGTAGACGGTCCGCTCAAGGTGCTCAAGCCCGAGCGCGATGGTTTCTCAGAGCTCGGCCGCGAGGAGGTGTGCGCGACCTGGGGCGTCTACCCGGAGCAGATTCTCTCCTACCTTGCGCTCGTAGGCGACAGCTCGGACAACGTGCCCGGCGTCCAGGGTATCGGCGCCAAGACCGCTGCCGCGCTGCTGCAACGCTTCTCGGACCTCGACGGAATCTACTCGTCGCTGGATGAGATCAGCTCGGCGTCCCAGCGCCGCAAGCTCGAAGCGGGCCGTGATTCCGCGTATCTGAGTTACGACCTGGTATCGCTGGAGTTCAACGTGCCGCTTGATTTTTCGTGGGACGCATGCCGCCTCGGCGATCCGGACTACGCTGCGACCCTGCCGCTGTTTCGCGAGCAGGGCATGCACTCGATCGTTCGAGAGCTCGAAGACGCGGGTCTGGTCGATCAGAGCGCGACCGGGCCGGGGCGCGCGGCCGGGGAGGTCGGCGAGGCGGGAGCGCCCGACAGTGTGGCCGCCGGCGGGGAGCTCGGCGAGGCCGGGGCAGCCCCTGATAGGGCAGCTGCCGGCACGGCCGCCGGCAGCGTCCCCGCAGCCGCGGTGGCTCCGGCCGAGCTTCGCGGGGCCGGCGAGTACACCACCGTCGACACGCTCGAGTCACTTGACGACTGGGTGAACCGCTGCCGCCGGGCCGGCAGCTTCGGGTTCGACTGCGAGACCGACGGGCTGGATCCGTTCACTGCTGTTCCAATCGGTTTCTCTCTAAGCGACGCTCCGGGACGGGGGTGCTACATCCCGCTCGCCGGGCCGGACGGCGAGATCCTGGCAGCGGACGAGGTGCGCCGCAGGCTGAGGCCCCTGCTCGAGGACGCTTCGCTTGCGGTCGTCGGGCAGAACCTCAAGTATGACTACCAGGTGCTCAAGCGCTGGGGGATAGCGATAGCGAATCTGAGCTTCGATACGATGGTGGCCGCATGGGTGCTGGAGGCCGGTGATACCGGTTACGGGATGGACCGGCTTGCCGAGCAGTATCTCGGGTATCGCACCGTCGCCTATCGGGACCTCGTGCCGAAAGCGGCGCGCGGGGCGGTGGAGGCCACCCTCCGGGACGTGCCGGTCGAGGACGTGACGCGCTACGCAGCCGAGGACGCGGATATTCCGCTGCGCCTGCGCGAGGTGATGCAGCCGCAGCTTCGCGCTCGCCGTCTCGAGCCTGTCTTCACCGATATCGAGATGCCGCTTGTGCGCCTACTCTCGGAGATGGAGCTTGCCGGTATCGGTCTGGATACCGGGGAGCTGGCGGCCTACAGCGAAGAGCTGGCAGCCGAGCTGGCGTCGATTGAAGAGGAGATATATCGCCTGTGCGGCAAGCGCTTCAACATCGCCTCTACCAAGCAGCTGCAGGAGGTGCTGTTCGAGGACCGCAAGCTGCAGCCGGTCCGCAAGACGAAGACCGGATACTCCACCGACACTGCGGTGCTGCAGGAGCTTGCGCAGGAAGACCCGGTGCCGGCGAAGATTCTCAAACACCGGCAGCTGGCCAAGCTGAAGTCAACCTACGTCGACGCTCTCCCACGTCTGGTCAGCTCGGAGACCGGCAGGCTGCATACCCAGTTCCAGCAGACCGGCACCGCAACCGGCCGGCTTTCCAGCCGGGATCCCAACCTGCAGAACATCCCGATTCGCGACGAAGAGGGACGCAGAATCCGCAAGGCCTTCGTTGCCGCGCCGGGGTGTGTGTTTGTCAGCGCCGACTACGCCCAGATCGAGCTGGTGATCCTGGCACACCTCTCCGGTGATCCCGGACTGATGGAGGCTTTCAACGAGGGAACCGATGTCCACCGGCGTACCGGCTCACAGCTGTTCGGGGTTCCGGATGCGGAGGTTGGCGCTGAACAGCGCCGTATCGCCAAGACGATCAATTTCGGCGTTATGTACGGCATGTCGGCGTTCCGCCTGGCCGGCGAGCTCGGCATTCCCCGGCGGGACGCGGAACGCTTCATCCAGGCGTATTTCCGCCAATACGCGGGCATTCGCGAGTTCATCGACCGGACGATCGCCGAAGCCGAGCAGCATGAAGCCGTGCGTACGCTGTTCGGACGTGAGCGCAAGGTCTCGGATATCAACAGTAGAAACCGGACGGTGAAAAGCGGTGCGGAACGAATTGCGGTCAACACCCCGATTCAGGGCAGTGCGGCCGACATCGTCAAGCGCGCGATGCTCGCGATCGACCGGCGTCTTAGAGCCGAGCGCCTGCAGACCCGGCTTCTGCTGCAGGTGCATGATGAGCTCATCTTTGAGGCCCCGTGGGAAGAGCGCGAGCGGGTTGTAGCTCTGCTCGGCGAAGAGATGCCTGCGGCCGCCGAGCTGTCGGTGCCTTTGAGAGTGAAGATCGAAACCGGCACCAGCTGGGGGGAGTTGCACTGAGCATGGTCCTCGGAATAACCGGCAAGTATTGCGCCGGCAAATCGGCCGTAACCGAGCTGCTCGCCGGTTGCGGGTGGCACACCATCGACGTGGACAGCCTTGGGCACGTTGCGCTGCAGCAGAAGCGCGAAGAAGTGCTCCAACGCTTCGGACGAGAGCTTGACGACGGGGCAGGGGGCATAGACCGCAAGCGGCTCGGCGCGATTGTTTTTAGAAACCGTACTGCGCTACGCTATCTAGAGAGCATCCTGCATCCGGCGATGGTCGCGATGGTCGACGAGGAGCTTGCCGGTCGCGCCGGCGGGAATGTGGCGGTCAACGCCGCGTTGTTGTACCCGATGGGGTTGGCCGAGCGCTGCGATCGGGTAATGTGGGTGAAGGCCGGGTTTTGGTCGCGCTTTCGCCGGGCGTGGCGACGCGACGGTATTGGGCTTGTCGAGATGATCCGCCGTGAACGGGCTCAGAAGCGTATTAGCCCTCAATTCTACCGGGCGAATGTCGATATAGTTACTGTGGAGAATCGCGGTGATCCGGCAGCGCTCGAACGGTCGGTGAAACAGATTGCCGCGCAGAGTGAGGCGAAGCAGTAGCGATATGCAGCAACACAAGGTTCTGATGGTCATTGTCTCGGTCACGCTGTTTCTTGCGGCAATCGTGGGTGTGAGCATGTTTCTGTTGTATCCGCATGACCCCGAGACACCGCAGGAGGCGCGCGCCGCCGACGAGACCCGTGAGCGCTTCGACCCGATCGAGTATATGCGTCGTCCAACCGACCTTCCGCGGCTTACGCTGCGGGAACCCGATCCTGAAGAGGATGTGATCATCGTCTACGGCGAACGCGACCCGGCGCCGGTACGGCCCGAGGACGAAGATGTCCGCGTGCCGGAGATTCGCGAGCCCGAGCCCGAGCGCGATCCGGAACCACGCCCGGAGGAACCGGAGCCGGAGGAGCGCGTGACTGAGCGCCCTCGCCCGGAGCCCGAGGCACGCCCGGAGCCGCGCCCGGAGCCGGAGCCGCGTCCGGAGCCGGAGCCGCGGCGCGAGCGGGTGACCGAGTACTGGATACAGGTTATCTCGAGCCCGACGCGAGACACCGTCGAACGCGCGCGTACCCGTCTCGATCAGCGCGACCTCGGCACGCGGGTGACCACCACCACCGTCAACGGAAGCACCTTTTACCGACTGCGTATCGGCCCGTATCGCCGCAAGGCCGAGGCCGAGAAGTTCCTGGATATCGTCAGTGGCCTCGATGGGTTCGAGGAGAGCTACATATCCGAGGAATACCCGCTGCGCACGGTCACGCGATAGCCGGCGCACGCGGGAACAAGCGCACGGTCACGCGGTAACGAGCGCGGGCGCGCGGCGGGAACAAGCCCGCGGCCCCCGGAACCTGGTAGCCCGCGAAACCCGGCAGCCTCCAAAACCCGGTAGCCCTAAATCTGGTAGTCGGGGAGCTCGCTGTCTTTCTGTCGCCGAATATGGTCGGTGGGCGGGTTGTAGATCGTGCTGCCGGCCGGAACCGAGCTCGTCAACCAGACGTTTCCGCCGATCACGGAGTTGCGGCCGATTACGGTTTTGCCGCCGAGAATCGTCGCGCCGGCGTAAATCGTGACGTTGTCCTCTATCGTGGGATGGCGTTTCTTGTCGGCAGCCTCTTTCTTGACGCTGAGCGCGCCGAGGGTCACTCCCTGGTAGATCTTCACGCTGTTGCCGATTACCGTGGTCTCGCCGATCACTACGCCGGTTGCGTGGTCGATGAAGAAGTAGTCGCCGATCGTGGCGCCGGGGTGAATATCGATGCCGGTCTGGCCGTGGACCTGTTCCGACATCATGCGCGGTATCAGCGGGATGTCGCGGTTCCACAACTCATGGGCGATACGATGGACCATAATGGCTTCCACTCCGGGATAGGCGAGGATCACCTCCTCATGCGACTTGCCGGCCGGGTCGCCCATGAAGGCCGCCTCCACATCCAGCCGCAGACGCCGCCGGATGTCCGGGAGTGCAGAGAGCAACTCTGCCGCCACGCGCTCAGCGGCGGTCCAGGAGTAGTCGGCGTCGCTGTGTCCCTGCTGCTGCAGCTCCTGAAAATACTTGAAACGCAGGCTCTTCTGGATCTCGGTCGTCAGATGACGACACAACCGCAGCACCTTCTCGCCGATCGTATGACGCAGATTATCCTCGTGAAGCGCTTCTTCGGCCCGATAGCCCGGGAAGACGAGGCTTTCCAGATCGCTCATTATTGCGATCACGCTTGACCGCGAGGGCAGGCTGGGGCCCCCGATGTGATTGATCGCGCCGAAGCGATGGTACGATTCATGAATGCTTTCGACGATCTTGTCGAGTCGAGTCTCCATGCCATACGTGTAAAGCGGATGCGGGGGACTGTCAAGGATGGACCCGCTCGTGTAGACTGAGACCATGGACTCACATCTGCACTGGTCCGAAACCCACCGCTCGGTGGAGTACGAGGGACCGATTTTCACGCTCGAGCGCTCGTACCGGCGGTCGGCCGACGGCCGCATCGGTGAGTACGTCTTGGTCAATTCCCCGGACTGGGTCAACGTAATCGCAACCGTAGTGGACTCGGCCGGCCGCGAGTGCTTTCTCATGGTGCGGCAGTTTCGTCAGGGAAGCGGGCGGACGCAGCTGGAGTTTCCCGGCGGTCTGGTCGATGAGAACGAAGCCCCGGCGGACGCGGCCTATCGCGAGCTGCGCGAAGAAACCGGGCACGATGTCGGCGCCGACGGCCTGAAAGAGCTCGGCCGCACCAATCCGAACCCGGCTTTCATGTGCAATACCGTTTATACCTTTTACGCGCCGCAGGTGCACGGCGGCGGCGACCAGGATCTGGATCTCAACGAGATCGTCGATATCGAGCTCATTCCGGTGGAGGAAATCCTCGAGGAGGGCCGCCCGGAGTTCAGCGGCCACGCCATCATGCTCGCCGCCCTCCATTGGTGGCGCCTGCATACCGGTCGGTGAGCCTGGCGCGAAACGGCGTGCTATAATCGACCAATGCAGGTTGGTAGCGCGCGTTCCGGGCTTGTCGCTTCTTCGCCCGAAAACAGTTCCAGGCTCGCTAACGACGAGACGACCGTGCGAGTGGACCTCCACTGTCACTCGGATACAAGCGACGGTTACTACGCGCCGTCCGCAGTCGCCGAACTGCTGGCCGACGAGCGCATCGCGTTCGCAGCGCTTACCGATCACCGCAGTGTCGCCGGGCTGACGAGCTTCCACGCCGCCGCGCAGGCTCGCGGCGTCTCCGGGATAAGCGGCGCGGAGCTCCACGTGGAGTTTGACGGTGCGGAGCTCCATCTGCTCGCCTATGGCTTTGACCCCGACAGCCCCGCTATCGCTGATGTGCTCACCGGCACGCCGGAAGCCGGGCGCGCAATCGAAGCGGTGCACGAGGCGGGTGGGGTGGTATCGTTAGCTCACCCGCTGCAGGCGCCGTGGCGCGAGGCGCAGTTGGAGGCCGCGGTCGGGCGTCTGGTGGACCTCGGGCTCGACGCTATCGAGGCCTACTACCAGGGGTACAGCCCGCGCAGGCAGCAACGGCTGGTTGCGCTGGCCGACCGGCTCGGCATTCTCGTAACCGGGGGCAGCGACTTCCACGGGCCGGTCGGGGACAACGGCGGCCATCTCGGCGTTGATATGCCGGTATCGCGGTGGCGGCGATTCCGGGCCGCGGTTGCCGGCCGGGCCGAAAACGGGATGTACGGCTGTGTAGATCGCGAGCCGGAACCGGACCCGGCACAGTTTGACGCCGGTCGTCTCAACTGGCGCTGGCTGTTGCTGCGCATCGTGCTCCCCTCGGTGCTGGTGATCGGGGTTTTTGTCGGTCTGATCTTCGCTTTCCTCATCCCGGCGATGGAAGAACGCTTGATGGAGCGCAAGCGTGAGATGACCACGCAGCTCACCAACTCCGCATGGAGCGTTCTCGCCGACTATCACCGCGAAATCGAAGAAGGCAGATTGAGTACCGAGGAAGCCCAGGCCGCGGCGGTGGAGCGAGTTCGGCGAATGCGCTACGGTCCCGACGCGAAGGACTACTTCTGGATTACCGATATGCACCCGAACATGGTGATGCACCCGTATCGGCAGGATCTGGAAGGCAGCGACGTGAGCGAGTTCACCGATCCCGACGGTGTGCGTCCGTTCGTGGAGTTCGTCGAGGCGGTGCGTCACGACGAGGCGGGCTACGTTACCTACGTCTGGCAGTGGCAGGACGATCCCGATCGCCTCGAGGCCAAGGAGTCTTACGTCCGCCGCTTTGCTCCCTGGGGATGGATCATCGGTACCGGTTTGTACGTGGATGACGTCCGCGGTGAGATCGGTGCGATCACCGGCCGCATGGTCGACGCGTCCTTCGTTGTGCTGCTGTTGGTGGTGCTGCTGTTGAGCCTGATCGCGTACCAGAGTCTTAAGGCCGAACGGCGCCGCAGCGCCGCCGAGCGTGAGCTGCGCCGATCGCACGAGCGCTATCGGGCTCTGGTGGAAGCGGCCGGAACCGGCACGCTGCTCCTGGCCGACGGGCGCTGCACCTACGCAAACCGGACGATGCTGGAGCTCAGCGGCTACAGCGCGGACGAGCTCGCCCTCCTCGACCTTCGTGATTTGGTGGAAGCGGCCGATCACGGCACAAGCGACGATCAAATCGCCTGCCTGGTCGGGGGCACCGAAGTCCGCGAGCCGTTTGAAGCGCGCCTGCGGCGCAGAAACGGCGTCACGGTTCCGATTCTGATCTCCTCGACCACGGTGTTCTTCTCCGGGCGACAGGGTCTGATTGTGAGCATTCAGGACCTCACCCGCCACCGCGCGATGCAGACGGACGCCGCGCGCGAGCGGCTCATATCTCAACTGCAAAGCTCACTGTTGTTCCTCACCGAGCCGGTCCGCAGGGTCATGAGCGATCCCGCCCGCTGTGTGCTGGATACGCCGATAGCACAAGTGGTGCGTTTGATGGACAGAAGCGAGACCGATGCGGTGGCCGTGATGGGGCCGACAGACGAGCTCGTCGGCATCGTCACCGATCACGATATTCGAAAACGAGTGGTCGGCGCGAACCTCGATCCGCGGTATCCGGTGTCACGCATTATGAGCGCCCCGGTGGTGACGATTGACGAGCACGCTCCGGTGTTCGAGGCGTCGCTGCTCGAGCGTGAGCGCAACG
>PUNW01000030.1 GCA_003552665.1 Spirochaetaceae bacterium
CGAGCTGTACCGCCTCGAAGATATCGAGGAACCCAACCGGCTCGGGGTCCACGAAGCGGAACGACTCAGGATCCACCAGAGTCCGACCGGTCTCTTCATCGACGAACCGATCGTACTCTCCTGCGGGAATAATGTACGTCAGGATCGCTGCTCCAATGATCACAATGAACAGCAACGCGTACACGTGTGGCACTTTGAACTTCATGCTGCGCTCCTTCTACGGCTTGGTTGTGGACGTTTCGAGAAAACCGAAAAAATGGCTTCGCGAAAGGCTATCCCGGGTTTTGTGCTGCTGTCAATGGGAAAAATGGCGCGGATGGGATTTCCTGTGAGGAGTCATTCTTCGATCGCAAGCGCCACCCTCAGCGCCGAGGCCAACTGTGCGAGCTTCCCATCACTGAGTGATCCCACGAAATCCGTGAGCTCGCTGTTCCGAATGCTGACCAAGCCGTCGCACTGGACGGCGCACATTTGCTTGAGCCCTTCGTCAGGCCCCACTCTCACTTGAGAGGCCAACCCGCTATTCGAGGAGTAGACCGGCGCGCACACGACCGTTCCGTACTTTGAGTCAATCAGAATCTGTCGGCTCACCACCACGAAGGCCCGTTGCCGTTGACATACGCGCAGCTCGGTCAATATGCTTAAGCATATGAGAACCACCATCGTTTTGGAAGATGATTTGTCGCTGGAAATCGAGCGCATTGCCGCCGAACGAAACATGACCAAGAAGCAAGTGATTGACGAGCTTCTCCGGCGCGGCCTTGCTGCTGAATCGCCGCGTGAACGGCCCGTGGTGCAGACCACTCCGCAAGATCTCGGAACATGCAGGATACCGAGCCCGGACAATGTGGCCGAGGTCATTGCTGCAGCCGAGGGTGAGGCGTTCAAGTGATATTGCTGGATGCAAATATCCTGATTTACGCGTACGACCAAGGCTCCAGGCACAATACGTTCATGCGAGAATGGCTCGACGAATGGCTGAACGGAATCGCGAGAGTTGGGATTCCATGGGCGACGACGCTGGCGTTCACCCGTATTGTGACGAATCCGCGGGTTTATACGAGCCCTGTGTCCTCTCATGTGGCGTGGACACAAGTGCGATCGTGGCTATCAGCTCCCGCAGTGTGGGTTCCGCAACCGACCGATCGGCACATCGATGTGATCGACGACATCCTCGATTCGAGTTCGGTTCATGCCAACGATATTCCGGACGTCCACCTTGCAGCGCTGGCGATGGAGCACGGTCTCAAGCTCTATTCCACCGATGTAGACTTCGCCAAGTACGCCGGTGTCACGTGGGTTAACCCGCTGGACGAACGGTAGCATGAGGAACGACCCCACCTCCGTCCTCCCATAGGCAAGTGCTCCTCGTCTACCTCGTCAAGAAGCTGCACCTCCCCGGTTTCACCGTTCAGCCGGACGCGCTGCCCCGTTCGCAGCGTCTGCGTAGCGCCCGGTATACCGGACACCGCGGGCACGCCGTACTCGCGCGCGACGACCGACCCGTGTGAGATAGGCCCGCCGCATTCCATGATCAGTCCGCTGATCCTAAGAAAAAGCGGCGTCCAGGACGGGTTGGTACCGACGGTAACGAGGATCTCGCCCGGTTGCAGTGTGTGGCCTTCCTCGTGCGAGGTTAAAACGCGCACCCGCCCTTCGGCCACGCCGGGCGAGACCGCGACACCGGTGAGCCCGTTGCCCGAATCGCCCAGCTCGGAGGCCGAGTAAGAAGCCGCGTAAATGGTCTCACCGAGGCTCGTGAGAAGCCGCGGCGCTCGGAGGCTCGCGTTTCGCCTGTACGCCTCGCGGTTCACCGCGGCTATCGCCCGCAGATCCGCACCCGACTCAGTGTCCGCGCCCGACTCAATATCCTCCAGAGTGAGATGAAATACGTCATCGCTAGTGTCGATGCTGCCGCGTGAAGCGAGCTCCGCGCCGATATCGTGCAGGACGTTTCGCATCACCTCGAGGCCCTGGGTTATCACGAACTTCGACTGCTCGCGCACGCCGAACATTTCTCTGAAATCCCGCAGCAGGCGACGAACGGCCCGGCCCTGGCGCGCCCGCCCGGCCTCCACGAAGCGCGCATAGATCCGATCGATCGCGGCTTCCGCCTCGCGCCGGTTACGCTCGAACTCCCCGGCGGCCGTTCGGTACAGCTCGTTCTCCATGTAGGCACGCACAAGATCGAGCACGTACTCCGGCTTCTCGGCCCAGGTTGGAGTGCCCGCGTCGAGCTCCACAGCTTTCTTGTGGCCGTACTTCGCGATGAACCGGCGAATCGCAGGATCGTCGGTCGACGGCTCAACCCCACGTCCGGCGCAGTCTTCGGCGCAGGCCATGAGCTCCATCCCCATCTCGGTGGTCACGCTATGCGGCACGGCCTTCTCAACGAGGTGAAGATCGGCGGCGTCCCCCAGATGCTGTTCCATCAGGGCGCGCGCCTCGGCAACATATCCCGACGAAGCTGCGACCCCGAACAGCGTGCCGGCGCCCGCGAGAAACACGTCGTCGCTGTAAGTCCGCAAAAAGCCGACCCTCGTGGTTATCCTGTGTTTGGATATCTCGTGTTCAGTTATCCCGCGCTCGGTTATGCCCTGCAGATCGGCTGCAGCTTCCCGGATGCGCGCCACCGCCGCATCTCCGGATGCAACCGCGCGCTCACGCGCCTCTACCGGCCGTCGCCTCCCGTATGAGTACTCGCGCCACGCACGCCACAGATACCGAAGCAATCGAGGGTTCACTAGTTTCAAGTAAGACACCGATTCGCGGTGCGCGAGCACCTCGGTACGATTGGCCTCAAGGTACTGCAGGAGCGCCCGGGTGGTAACGGGGTCCTTGTCGGCGGGGTCCGGCTTTCGGAACTTGTTCCAAAACTTCTCGCTGCGCAGGAACGGCGTGATGTCAATGAACAGCCTTCCCCCGGCCGTCTTGAGATACCAAAGACTGTTCTCCGGGATTCGCTTCGGCCCGAGCCGGCGGCGCACGTTTCCGATCGCGGTGCGCACAAGGTCTCCGCCCATCGCGGTAAACGGCTCCGGCATCGCCTGAGAGTAGTTGTTGACGTTGATGTAGATGCGTACCCCCGGCTTGCCCGACTCGGTGTCAGGCACGGGATAGAGGCTCGTAATCGGGCGCGACTGTACCAGATGAAACTCGCCCTCGGCATACGCCCACTCAATATCCTGCGGCCGGCCGAAGTGGCGCTCGGCCTTCTCAGCAAGGTCCTGCAGCCGCCGAAGCTCTTCCGGCGCCAGGCTCGCGACGGCGCGTGCGTCGGCGGCCACCGGCCTGTGCTCCACCTCGCGTTCGGTCCTTACCGTCATGATCCGCTTCTCGCCGATGCGGCTCTCGACTACCGCGCCGTCCGAGCGCGAGATAACCCACTGGTCGGGGTTGACCTCTCCGCTGACGATGGCCTCCCCCAACCCCCATGAGGAGTTCAGCAGAAGCTGGTCGCGCCGGCCATTCAGCGGGTTAGCAGTGAAGAGAATGCCGGATTTCTCGGCATGCACCAGACGCTGCACAATCACCGCGTGCGCAAGCTCGTCGTTGCCAATTCCCTGCCTCAGGCGGTACGAGAGAGCGCGCGCGTTCCAAAGCGATGCCCAGCACGCCACAATACGCTTCACGAGCGCATCAAGCCCGGTCACGTTCAGGAAGCTGTCGTACTGCCCGGCGAACGACATACCCGGGAGGTCCTCCGCGGTTGCCGAGGACCGCACCGCAACCGCGGCCTCCTCGCCGTTTCCAAGCTCGGCGTAGGCGGCGGCGATCTCCCGGCGCAGGCCCTCAGGGACCCCCCTGGGCTCAAACAGCCCGCGCACCTCTGCCGCCCGGCATTCGAGCGTTTCGCCGTCCTCCGCCGAAACCCCAGCAAGCGCCTCCCGTATGCGTGCATCAAGCCCGCAGTCGTGCAGGTACGCGCGATACGCGCCGGTGAGCACCACAAAACCGGCCGGCACCGGCAAGCCCGCGGCAATCATCTCGCCGAGGTTCACCGCCTTCCCGCCCGCCTGCACTCCGTCGTGCCCCCCGATATCCTTGAGCAAACGTATGGTCGGATCCGCCATCACCGACTCCTCAGGCGAATCGCTCCCGCCGGAAGCGTCAGAAGACGACACACGGCATCCTCATAGACACCGAGTATTTCGTTCTCCGTACCGAGATCGGCTCCGGCATGTCTCTTCTCGCGCAGAAGCTCCTTCATCCCCAGCAACAGTTGAAAGAGAATCTCCGCGTGCAGTTCGGCACCGGCAATCTGCAACTCTCCGCGCGAGATGCCCTCCTCAAGAATCCTCGTAAACAGCGGGACAGTATCCGCCCGCAGACGGCTGACTATCGATTTCTCCAGCTTGCTGTTCCGGTCCTCGGCAAACGCCTGTTCCATAGCCTCGCGCGTGTCCTGCCGCTGCGCCTTATAAGCCTGCGTGACCTCGATGAGGCGGTTCAGCTTCTCAACCGCAGAAAGCCCCTCTTCGCCGGTCACCTCATTCATGCGTTCGAGCCCTTCGGCAATGTAGTCCTCGGTGATCTCTCCCACGATCTCCTCTTTGGAAGCGAAATGGTGATAGAAGGCACCCTTCGAAACCCCGACGGAATCGATAATTGTCTGCACCGCCGTATTCTCGTAGCCCCGCTCGGTGAATTGCCGTCAAGCACTTCTCTCAAACCCGGCGGAAACGCTGGCGCGAACAGTCAGTGCGGGCCTTAACGCAACCCGGCCGTCTTAGGTGACTTTAGTGACCCAGTCCGCGCGCGAGCTTAATCCTCCGGCGGGTCTCGTCGCTCAACTCGGCAAGCTCCGATTCCTCCAACAGTTCCGCCGCGTCCATCGCCGTGAGACACGGCACCGCCGTCGAACGCCGAAGGTCGTCAAACATTCGAGACATCTCCTCCCGCCGCCGGTCGAGTCCCTCGGTCAGTTGCAGGTAACGCTCATGTGGTGTGGCCTGTTCACTTGAGCAAATCTTCCGGCACTCATCAAGGATCCGCTGTGAAAACCGCTGCAGCGCGGCTTTCCGAAGGCGTTTGAACGTCTTCCAGTCCGATTCGGGTATCCCTTCCATGCGGAGTCCTCCAAGGCCTGTCGCCAGATCGCGTCTGAAGAAGTCCAGATCAGCGGCCGGCAGCCCACATGCACCAGCTTCGCATCCCACGGGTTACTCCACCAGCGAGTACAGCAGCGCTTCCGTTATCTGCTATTCAAGAGCGATGACGATCCTTTCGTTTTTCTTGTGTTCTTCGACCTCGACCAGGGTCCCGCGCGCCTCGGGGTTTTCCGCCAGCTCAACGATTTCGTCGAGCTCAATGCCCTTCTCCTGAAGTGCCTCGGCCGCACGTTTGGGAATGAGCCGGGACGCGATCCTGAGTATCCCGCCGGTGACCGTGACGGTTGTATCCGGGTCGGACTCGCCGTCCTTGTACACTCTAATCTTCAGGTCTGCCACCTCTTTCTCCTTGAGCCGCAACAGATATAGTCTACACCAACCGCAGAGCGTTCGCTAGGTATTACTCTGCCGGTCGCGCGAGGAATCAGCTATGTTGTCGGGAGGGTCGGAGGACCGGAGGGGTGGGAGACGCCCGGGGAGCGAGGCCAGGACGCCAGGTGGCTACCAGACCAGGCCGCGATGAGGCGAACCTCACCACGGCGAACTGGCGGGGGCGGGTTACTCCACGATCAGCGTGCCGTACATGCCTTCTGCCCGGTGGGACCCAACGCTGCAGTAGTACTCGAACTCACCGCTCTGATCGGCCACGAACTGAACCGTGTCGGTTTCGCCCTGACTGATCACTTCGGTAGCGGCATTGAACTCGTCCAAAACCCAGTCGTGGTTTCCACCGGTTATCTCCAGGTTGACTTGAACGACATCCCCCTGCGAGACGGTGAGGTCAGGGTTCGCCTCCCCCTCACCCGCAATCGAGAACTCGCGCCCCTCGGCCGTCAGATCAAGAACTACATCCGGCTCGCCGAGGTTTTCGGCCTCCTCCTGCCCGCCGGCGGCAGTAAGCACGACGGCCGCGACAAGCACCAGTCCCATAAGCATGAGCTTTCTAATACCCACGTGATTTGTCATCTCAAACCTCCTTAGTAAGAGTGAAAATGTTGCTAACTTCGAAAGTTAACAATTTGCAACAAAAAGCGTCAAGTTTTCTCCTTGAGCAGAAGGAAAATGCCGGGCGCATCCCCGCCCCGCTTCCCCGATCGCGATCGCGGCCGCAGGGCGGGGTCGGTCTACGGCTCCCAATCTGCCGCGGCTACGCCGCGACAGGATTTCCGCCTCCGACCTTGCGCGTGCGTCTGCGCTTCGCTGGCTCGGTCCAGCTCCGGCTGAGTAACCGCCCCGGCACCTTGCTTCTGCAGGTCGAACTCTCTATTATCCATTTGGCATTGGGACGGCAGCTACGAGCTTCGTCCGATTGCAGGAGGACCGATGGCAGACGCAGCTCTATACGACACGGTGGCCCGGGAACTGAGACAAATGCCGCCAATAGGCTCGGCCGGTAACCTGAACACCCGAGCTCTGGTGCCGTATGGCGTTCTGGCCGCAGAAGCCGGAGGCTACGCGTCGGAAGTGTCCATCGATACCGACAAAGACGAGATCAGAATAGAGTTCACGAACTCACGCTCCGCCGGACCAACCGACCCGTTTGCGGCGATCCCGCACCGCCAGTGCACCAAAACCCGTTACGACGGAAGCGCGCTACGTCAGCGAGGGTAACAAGGCCCAGCTGAGTGACCGTGCATTTCGCGCAGAGCTGATATCCTGGATCCGGTTTAATCCGGCGGACGCCATCAAGACTCGTGACGGCCTGACTAATCGCACGATCGGCAAGCCGGCGATACCGGGCCGGCTCGGCCCTTTGATCATCGGCTTTGTGCTCACCCCCAAAGGCCAGGCCAAGACCGACCGTGAGTACATCAAGAGCTCTTCCGCCGTTGCGGTATTTGTTGCCGCAAGTGACGAGAAGCGGTCGTGGATCAGTATCGGGCGCGCATACCAGCGCTTCGCCCTGCAGGCCACAGACCTTAATATCCGTCATGCATTCATTAACCAGCCGCTCGAGGTTGGCAGCTTGCGACCCCGGTTCGAATCGTGGCTTGGACTGAACGGTGAACGTGCGCACTTGATGGTGCGACTGGGACGGGCTCCAACAGTCCCATTCAGCCTGCGCAGGCCGGTGGACGACGTTATCCGGTCTGCAGGAAGCTCCTGATGCTCTCCAGGAAACTACGGGCCTCCCGCACACGTTCTGCAGTCTGCTCCAATCCCGGTTCGAAGGTCACGTCATAATCCGCAAGAAATCGATCATCTTGTTCTCTCCGAATTGTGACGGCCAGTTCTGCTGATAGTAAGCCTGGCTTGACCAAGTGCATGCCAAACAGCCGTTTCACCGCTTCATGAGAGTGCACGCGCACGCCCTGCGTAAGCAGCGCTGCACGGGCTGCATGAAGAATCGCATAATAACTGCGGGACAGACTGTCTGAGTACAACCCGTTTTCGCACAAGAGTTCGGCGGCTCGCAAAGACTGCCTCGCCCTGTTCATTTCTGCCGCGATTTCACCTGCTCCGTACACCGTTCAAACCCGAATCCCTTCCTCAAGCACACTTGTCGCAAACTGGAACTGCCGCTTGCGCGCGTTTTCAAATCGTTGCTCGGAAACGACCTGAATGGACAGCCGAAAGTCGATATTCTCGTCCAGCTCGTAGCCCACCTGCCGAA